>CAKNOI010000008.1 GCA_930990125.1 uncultured Clostridiaceae bacterium
CTTTACTAATTATTCCGTTTTCACCTAGTGTAAAGCTTAGGGTTATTGATGCTAAAATTATTAGAATTACCACCGTAATTACTAAAGCCACTAACGTAATACCTTTTTCTTTTCTTCTTTTCATGTTTTCATCCTCCTATGTTTTTTAGAAATACTACTTTTTACATTGGCAGTCTATCTTTGTATCGCAAATATACACAGTTTTCCTGTGCTTTTTTATTCTATTTTGTTCTACTTTATCATAACTATTTTTTACAACATTTATGTTATCACCTAAAATAAATGTGTGTGTGTGTTACAGCCTCAAGGCTTTTCGCATTTTTTCTTTGGTGACTCATTCTTTTTCTCTCCTCTCTGTATATTTGCACATTTTTTACTTTTATTGTATTGGTAGTATTCCCTCTTTTCGCATTTTATTTTATATGTTTTTCTCCTCATTGTCAAGTACTAAATTTCTAACATATATGGTTCTGCTTCTGTTCCTTCTCCTCCGGTAATTTTTATATTTAAGCTCTCATCTAAGGTAAAAACTACTCTTAAACCAAAGGTAATATTATAAGATGTTATTCCTCCACTGTTACCTCTTTCCTCCTAATGAATACAAAAAAGGGAGTTAAAACTTAGTTTTAACCCCCTTAATTAAATTACGCTTTTTATTGTGAGCAAGCGTTTACTCGAATATATCGTTCGCCATTTTTTGAGTTGCGAAACACTCGAATTATTAAATAGCTATTCTCTATTAGTATATTCATTATACTATTTTTTATACCTTCTGTCAAATGGTTTTTTGCTATAGGAATAATCTAATTTTGTCGTTTTAATAATATTTCTTTCATTTCAATTATATTATAAAACGGAATATTAATACCTCTTTCTGCCATATTAATTACTTGTCTTGAATAAGCTATAACTTTATTTTTTACTCTTAAAGGAATTTCAACATCCTTATTCTCAGTGGTATATTTTTCTAATATGTAATTTTCCCTTGTTGGAAATAAATTTTGTATTAAAAATACTGATTGTTTTCCAACTACTTCTCCAAAAACAAAATTATATATTCTATGTTGTTTTTGTTTTTTATGTTCATATATTTTTTGATATTTTTCGTATTTAGTAGAAATAGGAACAAACCAAATAATTTCTTTATTATATTTATCTCTAAAACAGAAATAACATGGTCGTTTTGTTCCACTTTTTTTATTTTCCATTAAATTATATTCTTTAAATATCTCAAAAAAATCATCTTTTATAAAATAAAATTTTCCATCTTCTATTATCATTTTTATTACATTTCTCCTTTATTAAAATATGGGATCTAAATTAATTTTATAGACCCCACATTTTTAACTATTACTTTTGATTTTTTCACCTACTTATTTATATTCCGCAAGTAGGGGTGCGATTAACATTTTTTCATTCACAAATTTATATTCGCAAGTGACGTTGCGATTAACATTTTGGTAATAGTAGATATTAAATATCCACTACTATTATATTCATTATACTATTTTTTATACCCAGTGTCAAATGTTTTTTTGCCTAATTCTTTAAGAATTTTTCATTCTCTAATTGATATTTTTTTCCAAATATTATACAATAAGTACAGCAAACTTTTGGGAGGTCATAGAAATGTCAAAAATGAAAAATAAATTATATGAGCCGGAAAAAATCGCTAATTTTAGAGAATTAGTAGAGCGTTATTCTTTATTTGGAGATAAGACTGCTTTTGCCTATAAACTAAGTCCAAAGGATAAAGAAATTATTCATATTACTTACAAACAATTTCAAAATGACATTTACTGTTTAGGAACAGCATTATTAAGTTTAGGTTTAGAAGGAAAAAATGTAGCTATTATTGCTCCTAATCGCTATGAATGGTGCACTAGTTACCTTGCTACTCAAATAGCTAATATGGTTACTGTTCCTTTAGATAAAGCACTTCCAGATGGAGAAATTGAAAATTTAATTTTACGAAGCTCTGCAGAGGCTGTTATTTTTGATGTAAAATATTTAGATGTTTTTCAAAAAATAAAAAAGGAGCAAAAGAGTAACTTAAAATACTATATTTGTATGGATTTTAAAGAAGATAGTAAAGAAATTTATTCCTATACTCGTTTGTTACAGTCTGGTAAAAAATTATTAGATTATGGAGATACGCGTCTGCAAAATGTAAAAATTGATAATAAAAAAATGGCAGTGATGCTCTTTACTTCTGGTACTACGGCTATTGCCAAAGCAGTAGAATTGTCTCAGTTTAATATTTGCGAAAACATTTATGTTATTGGTTGCGTTTGTAAAGTTGTGCCAGAAGATGTATTTTTATCCTTTTTACCACTTCATCATACTTTTGAATCTACTACAACGTTTTTATATGGTACATACTGTGGTATTACGGTTGCTTTTTGCGATGGCTTACGTTATGTAGTAGATAATTTAAAAGAATATAAAGTAACTGGTATTGTTTGTGTTCCTTTAATGTTAGAAGCAATGTTTAAAAAAATAGAAAAAGGAATTGCTCAAAAAGGAAAAACAAGATTAGTTCACATTATGACTAAAGTTTGCAATTTCTTATTAAAATTGGGAATTGATATTCGTAGAACCGTTTTTAAAGAAATATTAGATGAACTTGGTGGACATTTACGTGTTATCGTTTATGGTGCTGCTCCTATGGATAAAAAAGTAGCACAAGGTCTTACCAATTTAGGTATTAATTTATTACAAGGCTATGGATTAACGGAAACTTCTCCTGTTATTTGTGCCGAAAATGATAAATACAAAAAACCTGGGTCTTGTGGATTTCCTATGCCAAATGCAGAAATACGAATTGATTCTCCCAATGACCAAGGAATTGGTGAAATAAAGGTAAAAGGTACTAGCGTTATGTTGGGCTATCATCATAATAAAGAAGCAACAGAAGAAGTCCTTAAAGATGGTTGGTTCTATACCGGAGACCTTGGATATTTTGATAAAGAAGGTCACCTATTTATTACTGGTAGAAAAAAAGATGTTATTGTGTTAAAAAACGGAAAAAATATTTATCCGCAAGAATTAGAAATGCTACTTTCTACCCTTCCCTATGTAGCAGAAGTCATGGTATATGGAAAGCCTACAAAAGATGGGGATTTAAAAATATGTGCCAAAATAGTTTATCAAGAAGACCTATTAAAACAACATTTTGGCGATGTTTCTAAGGAAGAATACCATTCTCTTATTTGGAATGACGTAAAAAACTTAAATAAAACAATGCCTCCTTATAAGTATATTCGTGAAATTTTAGTCACAGATGAACCTATGATTAAAACTACTACACAAAAAATAAAGAGACATGAAGAATTAAAGAAACTTTTAGGAAATACTTAAAAAAGCAAAAAAAGTCCAACAGCTAGTTGGGCTTTTTGCTTAGCTACAAATATGTTTTCTAGTCATTTCTAATAGGTTTAACTTAGTAAACCCTACAATTTGTGTTTTCGAACGGTCTTGTTTTAAACTTTCTTGTAGTGTTTGCATTACTTCTTGCCTATCTTTTTCCTCTTCCATATCAATGTAATCAATAATAATAATTCCGCCAATATCACGCAATCGCAATTGTTTTGCAATTTCAACACTTGCTTCTTTATTTACTTTTAGCACGGTTTTTTCTAAGGTATCTTTACCTACATATTTACCAGAATTAACATCAATTGCTACTAGTGCTTCTGTACTATCTATCGTAATAAAACCACCGCATTTTAGCCATATCTTTCTTTCTTTTCTTTTTTCTATTTGTTCTGGCAAATCATATCTATCTAATACATTTTCTGTTTGTTCTAATGCGACAGTATTTGTTTTTTGCATGTTTTGCAATAAGTAATTTACCTCTTGAAATGTCTTGTCATTATTAACCCAAATTTTTTCAATTCCCTGATCTAATACATCTAGTAGGAATTTGGTTACTAAGCTTTTCCTTTCATATACTTTTGTTGGCACTTTTTTTGCTGTTTGTATTCTTTTTTGGATGGTTTCCCATGTTGTAACTATTTCTTGAATATCTTGTTTTATTTCTTCTTCTCTTTTTCCTTCTGCTGCTGTTCTAATAATAGCACCATATTCCTTAGGCAAGTAATGTTCTACGATTTGTTTTAATCTATTTCTTTCTTCTATGTCTTCAATTTTTTGGGATACCGTAATAAAAGGAGTATTCGGAAGTAAAGCAATAAAACGGTTTCCTAGGTTAATATGTGCTGATACTCTAGGTCCTTTTCTCATAGTAGCATCTCTTTTTATTTGTACTAGAACTGTTTGTCCCTGTTTTATATAAGTCTCTATTCGCTGTTCTGGACATAAATTATTAGGATTAGAAGCTAAAGTAATATCTGTTTTGGGTAATATATCTTTTTGATGAATAAAGGCATTTTTTTCTTCTCCTATATCAATAAAAGCCGCCTGCATACCTGGCAATATGTTTTGTACTTTTCCTAAATAAATATTCCCTTCTAATATTTGTTTTTCTTCATTTTCTTCGTAATATTCTACTAATTTACCATGGTGGCAAAGTAAAATACATGTGCTACCATCTGGTTTTACATCTATTAGTATTTCTTTCACTATTTTTCGTCCTTTCTAAACGTTATCCTCTTTTGCTTCTCCATTAAACCTATTCATTGCTTTATCTACACCATTTTTCATTATTTCTATTACTGCTTCTGCTGCTTTTTCTACTCCCTTTTGCAGTATTTGGTATTCTTCTTCTTCTAATTTTCCTATTACATAAGAAATCATTTCGGATTTATCTTGCGGACTACCTATTCCTACTCGTATTCGGATAAATTCGTCAGATAACAATTCATGCACTACAGATTTCATGCCATTGTGGGTTCCTGGCCCTCCTTTTTTACGAATACGAATGGTTCCTGGCAGGGTATCAATATCATCATATACTACAATTAAATTTTGTGGTGTAAGCTTATAAAAGTCTAAAAAGGGTTTAATACATTCTCCACTTAAATTCATATAGGTTTGTGGTTTTAGTAAAATAACCTTTTCCTTTTCTAACATTCCGCTTCCATATAGTCCATTAAATTTTGCTCTAGAGATTTCTATATCACTTTTTTTAGCAATAGTATTAATGACATCAAATCCCATATTATGTCTTGTATAGGCATATTCTTCTTCTGGATTGCCTAGTCCTACGATTACATACATTGTGCTCACCTTTTCTTTTTTCTTCTTCCCTATTGTACAATATTTCTACTATTTTAGCAAGAAAAACGTAGTAGAAATATGTCTACTACGTTTTTGCTTTATTTTGCTTCTGCTGTTTCCTTTTGTGCAGGATACACGCTTACTTTCTTTTTATCTCTTCCTAGTCTTTCAAATTTAACAGTACCATCTACTAAAGCATATAGAGTATCATCACTACCGATATCTACATTGGTTCCTGGATGGATTTTTGTTCCTCTTTGTCTTACTAGGATATTTCCAGCTAATACAAATTGTCCATCAGCTCTTTTTACTCCAAGACGTTTAGACTCACTGTCTCTACCGTTCTTAGAACTACTTTGTCCTTTTTTATGAGCCATTCTTTTTCACTCCTTTCGATATCTGTTTGTTTATTCAGCTACTTTTTCAGCTACCTTCTCTGCTTTTTCTGTCTTTTTTGCAGCAGGTAATTTAATCGCTTTAATCTCTACTTTTGTATATGGTTGTCTGTGACCTTGTTTTCTTCTATAATTCTTTTTTGCTTTGTATTTGTAAACAACTATTTTTTTACCTTTACCATGAGATACAACAGTTCCTTCTACTTTAACACCTTTCACATAAGGAGCACCAACTTCTACTTTTTCTCCATTGGCTACTAAAATTACTTTATCAAAAGTAACTTTTTTTCCTTCTTCTGTGTCTAGTTTTTCAAAGAAAACAACATCTCCTTCGGTTACTTTGTATTGTCTACCACAGCTCTCGATTATTGCGTACATAGGTAGTACACCTCCCTTATATGTATACTCGCTAATCCATAAATCTTAGGTAGTTAGAATACTCTAACATTTAGGCACCATGATTAAGCGGATTACAGGTATTTATTGTACCATATTTGGTAAGTCTTGTCAACAGTAAATTTAAGACTAAGTCCCTGTTTCAATATACTTTCCACCGAAAAAATTTTAAGCCCTATTCTGTTCACATTCACACTTTTTGTTCCAATATGCTTCATATAATTTTTTTGCTGTTTCTGGGCTGTCTTTTCCTTCTGCATTTTTTACAGGTGCAAAGTTTTCTTCTCTTTTATCACATAAAATAGAGATATTATCTACTAAATCAAAACTATCAAACATAAAGCTTTCAAATTTAAAAGCATTTGGCTCTGTAACTTCTACTAAATTTCCATTCTCTTCTAAGTAATTTGCCTTTTTAAATGCCTTATGATATGGTAATTTTTTTTCTGCAATTTTTTTTAAGCAATTAATATGGAATAAGTTACACATGATATTACTATCGCCAAACAGTAATTCTCCGTTATCGTTTACCGCTTCTGCCATATTACCTGGAAATTCGGTATATTCTATAATAGCTGGTTTGCCGTTTTTTTTGCAATATACCCCCACTTTTTCAGATGGATATGCTTTTTTGGTAGATTTTGCACCAATACTATTGTTTTGCGCTATTGTAAGACCAATAATCATAGGATCTGCCATTTGTAACAACACATTATCTACTCCTCCTATGAAAATCCACTTTGTACCTTCCTTCTCCATCTTTTCTAGTAAATGATGCTTTTTTAAGGAAGTAAATATTCCACCATTTCCATCCGATGCTTCTTTTATTTTTCCATCTTCCCCTATAAATAGTTTTCCCTCTTTGCTAATAAGAGGAAGTTCTCCTTGGGTAAAAAATGTAATTTTTTCTTTTGGATATCCAAAATAGTTTTGTTCCATAAAAAAGTCTACTGTTTCTTGGTTGTTCTCTTTACTTGTCATAATATACCAAGGAATAACCGTTTCATATTTGTTATTCGCTAAGATTAGATTTTCTGCTAATATTTCAAATAAATATTTTCCGTTTTCGCCCACATCTAATTTGAATTTTCCTTTAGGTCCATGGCATCCTAATCTTGTTCCCTGTCCTCCTGCCATTGTTGCTACTGCATATTCTCCGCGTTTTATTACTTCTTCTCCTAGTTTAGTATACGTCTTTTTTTCTTCTACAGATAAGGTTTCTTTGTTCTTGGATACCACTGGTTCAATTGTAGTATTTTGATATTGTATTGGTTGTAATGCTTGTTCATATAGATGCATTATTTCTTCTATATCCATTTGTAAAATTTGGTCTATTAATTCTTCTTTCTTTTGTTCATTACTATTTTGTAAAAATGGTAAAATATGCTCTTGATGATATTTTCTTAATTTTTGTTCTGCAAGTTCCATTTTTTCCATGCTTTCACCCTCTAACTCAAATTTTCTTTGCCTATTTTATCATACCTTCAAAAAAAAATCAATTTTCAAAATTTATGGAATATTCTAGCATGCAGTTAATATACATTAATTAAAGTGATGTACAAACATTTTTTAAGGGGGTAAATAAATAAATGGAAGCTTTAAATCTTTATCAAGATATAGCAAAACGTACCGATGGTGACATTTATGTTGGGGTGGTTGGGCCTGTTAGAACAGGAAAGTCTACTTTTATTAAAAACTTTATGGACTTATTAGTCATTCCTAATATTCAAAATGACTATAAAAGAGAAAGAGCTAAAGATGAATTACCACAAAGTGCTGCAGGTAGAACTATAATGACAACAGAGCCTAAATTTGTACCTAACGAAGCTGTCTCTATTACGGTAGGAGATAATTTAAATTTAAAAGTAAGACTAGTAGATTGTGTAGGATACTTGGTAAACAATGCTATTGGATATTTAGAAGATGATATGCCAAGAATGGTAAAAACACCTTGGTTTGATGAGGAAATTCCTTTTGAACAAGCAGCCGAAATAGGAACCAAAAAAGTAATTGAAGAACATTCTACTATTGGTATTTTAATTACCACAGATGGTTCTGTTACCGATATTCCAAGAGAAGATTACATAGAGGCAGAAGAGCGTGTTGTTCATGAATTAAAAGCATTAAACAAACCTTTTGTTATTGTCTTAAACTCTGAAAATCCAAATTCTGAGTATACAAGGCAATTAGCACAAAAGTTAGAAGAAAAATATGGTACTTTTGTCATTCCTACCGACTGTGCTAATTTAAGTAGCAATGATATTGAAGAAATTTTTGGAAAAATGTTATATGAATTTCCTATTGATTGTATTCATATTCATTTTCCAAAATGGGTAGATAGTTTACCTGATGAACATTGGTTAAAACAAGAGCTATATCAAGAAATCAAAAATGCCTTTTGTAATAGTAAAGTTTTAAAAGAGGTAAATTCTTGTTTAGCTGTTCTGCAAAAAACAGAGGTAATTGAAAAAAGTATGATAGAAGAAATTTCTTTAGGAACTGGTTCTGTTACTATTTCTACTACCTTAAAAGAAAATCTATTTTATCAAATTTTAACCGAAATTTCTGGTGTAGAAATTACAAGCGAAGGAGATTTATTTTCTACCATTACTACACTTGCCGCTTCTAAAAAGGAATATGATAAGATTGCCTATGCACTAGAAGAAGTAAAAGCAAAAGGATATGGAATAGTAACTCCAACAATAGATGAACTTATTTTAGATGAACCAGAAATGGTAAAACAAGGTTCTCGTTTTGGAGTAAAACTAAAAGCAAAAGCTCCATCTATTCACATGATAAGGGCAGATATTGAAACCGAAGTTTCCCCTATTGTTGGTTCTGAAAAACAATCTGAGGATTTAGTAAACTATTTACTTTCTGAATTTGAATCTGATCCTCAAAAAATTTGGGAATCTAATATTTTTGGAAAAAGCTTACATGAGCTTGTAAACGAAGGCTTACAAAATAAATTATGCAAAATGCCAGAAGATGCACAAGAAAAACTAAGAGAAACTTTAGAGCGAATTGTAAATGAAGGTAGTGGCGGACTTATTTGTATTATTTTATAACCTTCCTTTATCAGCACAAAATAAAAAGAGGTATATACCTCTTTTTTATTTTCTATCTTATTCTGCTGAACCTTCTGTTTCTGGAGCTTCATAAGCTTCTAGAATAGCTTTTTGAATTTTCTCTCTTGTCTCAGCATTGATTGGATGAGCTATATCCTTGAATTCCCCGTTTGGAGTTTTTCTGCTAGGCATAGCAATAAATAATCCATTTTGACTTTCGATAACTTTAATGTCATGAATTACGAATTCGTTATCGAATGTTACAGAAGCAACAGCTTTCATTCTGTTCTCTGAATTTACTTTTCTTAAACGTACATCTGTTATTTGCATCTTAGTGCACCGCCTTCCAAAGTTTTATAAAAATTTTGTACATGTTCTTCTTATGTACAATTATATTATTCTCCAAAAAAATATATTTTCCTTCTATTTTTTACAAAAATTTAAAATTTCTTTTTCTTTTATTTCTATGGTATGTTTTCACAAGATTCGTACATAATACATATAATAAACAAAAAGTATTGAAATATTCTTTTGTTCATTATATAATCTTTAGAGATATATTGTTATTTTGTGAAATATTTTGCAAATAAGAGGAAGGACGTGTGTTGGTTTGGCTAACATAGACTATTTTAAACATTTTTCTAGAATACATATGATTGGTATTGGTGGCATTAGCATGAGTGGCATTGCCGAAATACTAAAAAATTGGGGGATTGTAGTAACAGGTTCTGATATTGATTCTTCTGAGATTACAGAAAAATTACTACAAAATGATATTAAAGTTACCATTGGCCACAACTTAGAAGATGTTGCCGCAGCGGATGCTATTGTATATAGTGCTGCTATCAAACAAGATGATATAGAAATGGTAGAAGCAAGAAGGTTAGGCAAACCAATTATTGAACGATGTGATTTTTTAGGCGAAATTACGAAAGCCTATTTAAATACCATTGGTGTTTCTGGTACCCATGGGAAAACAACAACTACTTCTATGATTTCTTTATGTTTTTTAGAAGCAGGACTTGACCCAACCATACAAGTAGGTGCCATTTTAAAACAAATTGATGGAAATTATCGTGTTGGTAATAGTGAATATTGCATTATAGAAGCTTGTGAATATGTGGAAAGCTTTTTAAAATTCTATCCAAAAGCAGAAGTTATTTTAAACATTGATAATGACCATTTAGATTATTTTAAAACCTTTGAAAATATTAAAAAAGCATTTGTTAAATATGTAAAATTAATTCCTAAGGATGGTTTACTTGTTACCAATGCAGATGATAAAAATTGTTTGGACTTGCGAAACGAAACATCTGCTAATGTAATTACTTATGGCATTTTGAATAAAGAGGCCGACTTTACTGCAAGTAATATTGCTTACAATGAGGAAGGTTTCCCTTGTTTTGATGTATACTATCATGGAAATTTTTATGGGCATATTGCCCTTTCTGTTCCAGGAGACCATAATGTTTTAAATTCTCTTGCTACTATTGCTTTATGTGATTTTTACGGTATTTCGAAAGAAGCTATTACCAAAGCTTTATTAAACTTTACAGGAGCACATCGTCGCTTTGAATATGTAGGGAATGTACAAGGTGCTAGTATTTATGATGATTACGGACACCATCCAACAGAAATACTAGCTACAGCAGAAGCCCTACAACATAAAAAATACCATGAATCTTGGGTTGTTTTTCAGCCTCATACGTATAGCAGAACCAAAAATTTGATGAAGGATTTTGCAAAATCCTTATTACATTTTGACCATATTCTTATTACCGATATTTATGCTGCTAGAGAATCTAATACGTATGGTGTAACTTCCGAAGATCTTGTTGCTTGTATCCAATCCTTTGGAAAAGAAGCTTTATATTTTTCGGATTTTGATGCTATTGTTGCGTATTTAAAACAACATGTTCATTCGCAAGATATTATATTAACACAAGGAGCTGGAACCGTTACCCATATTGGCCCTATGCTGTTAGGAGAATTCTAATTTTTTATTCTCTTTTTCCATAGAAAAAATACTCACATGTTTTCTGTAACATGTGGGTATTTTTTAATTTACTTCTCTTATTTGTTTTAACATCATATCTGCAAATACACCGGTACCCTGTCGTTGGGTCATTTACTAATACATGTGTGATAGCGCCAACAAATTTTCCATTTTGCAAAATAGGAGAACCACTCATGCCTTGTATAATTCCTCCTGTTTGTTCTAATAATTCTGGGTCAACCACACGAATTACCATACTTTTATTATTTTGATTATTATTAACATATTTTTTCTGAATTTCAATTTCATATTCCTTTGGAGCCTTTCCATCTAGAGAACAAAGAATGGTTGCTTTTCCTATTTCTATTTTTTCTCTTTCCATTACCTCCATTGCTTTACTGGTATCTACACCTAAGTAATTCGTATTTTGAATTTGTCCAAATATTCCAAAATTAGTATTTTTACTAATCTCTCCTATTACTTTACTATTTTCAATACTTCCTCGTATTTCCCCTGGACTTCCCTTTTCTCCTTTTTGAATGGATAAAATATTGGTTGTTACTAATTCACCATTTGCAATAGTAATTAATTCTTCTGTATCAATATCTAAAATTCCATGTCCTAGAGCACCAAAGCTTTTTGTACTTGGTTCATAAAAAGTTGCTGTTCCTACTCCTGCTGCAGCATCTCTTACCCATAATCCTAATTTATATTCTTTTTCCCCGGTTTTTACTGGCTTCATTGTAGTTTGCATTGTATCTTCGTCACGTACATAGGTAATGTGTAAATCGTTTCCTTGGGAAGCATTTACATCTTCTATTAAATCTGCTGTACAGGTTACTGCTTCACCATTAATATTGATAATTCTATCTCCTTCTTTTATATCTATTCCTTCGTATGGTTTATATCTTTTATTATCTTCTCCCTGAATTTCAGACATTCCTACCACCAATACACCACTAGTATATAGCTTAAGTCCTATGCTATTTCCTAGTGGAATAACACTGGTTTTTGGGATCACATTTACTGTCACTTCTTTTACCGGTACTTTTCCAAACAATGCTAAATTTAAGGTAACCGTTCCCGAATTTTGTGCTTCTAAACCATTTAACACTTTAGATACGGTTTGCGCACCATAGGAAGAAGAAAAGCTTGTTAAATTTGGGTTAGTAGTATCTACTTGTTCTACCGATATTCCCCAAATAGTACTAAGTGGTAAGTTTTCTCCTTGAAATAGAATATAGTTGCTTGGTAAAAAAGTAAAGTAACACACATATGCATATAACATCAGTAATAATACTATTATCCCTATTTTTCGAATTGTTTTCATTTTCGTTATCCTCTTTTCCTGTTTTATATTAGGATAACCAATTTTGCAAAAAATACACCACAGAATCTCCCTTTTTTTCTGTGATGTATTTTTTTATTTTTTATTCTGTTATTTCATACAAATTTAAATAACTATTTAGCTTATAGGCATTATACTTTTCTCTTCCTAATGCCCTATAATAAGCTTCTTTTTGTATTTCGTAACCATCTTGTTCTAGAACATCTTCTAATAATTTTTTGTTGTTATCATATACTACACAATTATAATCTGCAACGCTATCTGCTGGATAATAGTAATTTAATTCTTCTGCATCATTCATAACAGATTGCCTCATAAAATTAATGTTTAAAAATCCCGTCAAATTTGCATCTTCCTCTAGCTGTTCATTTAATGTACTACATCCTAAGTGATGATATGTTTTTACTCCATTTTCTTCGTGTACAAAATATAAAGAATCTCCTGTTACATATTCTTTATTCACATTATTTGCTACAATAGCATAACCATTATATATTTTACTTTGTAATGGAATACCTTGTAAAAAAGATACCATACATACATTACTTATAATAATATCCCATTCTTCCTCAGATAATACAGGAAGTGCAAAATCATAGGTACTTCCTAATGCTTCTGAATTGTCTGTATAGTTTGAAATTGCAACATTTAGATTGGTCTGAATAGAATTTTTAATAACTGCTCTACGATGTTCATTAAAGGTACTTTCTTTGGCTTCTGGGTCATTACGGGAAGAACATTCAAAAATAGGGTCTGTTCCGGTATTATTAAAATCTTCTATATTGGTACTTTTATATCCATTTACTTCAATTTCCTGTAAATGATTTTTATTAATACCATCTAAATGACTATTAGCCCACAAAGTAAATTCATATGCTTGTTTATAATAATCTATTGCACTATGGTCTGATAATGTTCCATTTGCTAAGTTCTGCAAATCCTCTCGTGTAATTGCATAAGAAGTAACTAAACTATCTTCTGTCATCCAATTTTTTTCATTTGCCACTACACGGAAGAAGTGATAATTGGTAGTAATCGTATTTCCTCTATAATCTTGAGAAGTTGCTGTATATCCATTAGGGTCATAATATATTTTATTTCCATCTGCATTAATATAGCGATACGTTCCTTTTTCAAAAGTACCATTGTTGTCTGTTATAATAGTTTCTTCTAATGCTTCTTTTCCTATTTCTACTCCCTTGTACACTACCTTTCCGGTAATAGTAGAACGATCTGGTGAAAACTCGGAACCTTCTAAATTATCTGGATTAATTAAATATCCTGTTTTAGTTACATATTCGCCATCTACTATTCCATATACTACAATTAAATTGTCTAAAGTATAGTTTACGACAAAGTCGTTATCGCTTCCCTTTACATATCTTGCGGAATAATAAATATATGGTTTTAGTCCTGGTTCTACAATACCATTATAAGTATTTTTAAAAGGTGTATAAATATAATATCCATCATATAAAGTATATACTAATGCAGGAATATATGGTTGTAGATTATATCTATTAGAATCACCATATCCTAAGCTTGTTCCTAACGAATTAAAAAATGTACTAACAGATGCTTGTATGTCACGTATTTTAGAATCACTAACACTAGAATAATCATTGGATGTTGTGTTTAATTGAAAAGCCTTAATGGCATCATGTGTTGCATTGTATAATTTTGTATCATAATTATTCTGATCCTGAATCGTATCTACATTTGCCTGAACATACATAGAAAGAGCAAGAGATATAGGAACTATGATAATAACAAAGATAATCGTTAAGTGTTGTAACTTCATTTTTCTTTTGTCCTCTCTTTCAATAAAATGAATAGAGGATAGAATACCTTCTTCCTACAGAAATTTTATTCTACCCCCTTATTTTATTTTCCATTTACTGTTACAATTCCAGCTGCTTCTGCTGCAATTTGATAGGTGTCATCACCTGTAACATGATATAGGAAATTTCTTAACAATTGTGATATAGTAACATTGGTATTCTTTACTTTTACAGAAACAATATCTCCTTCTTTTAAGGTGATTCTCGCCTTTTCTTCTGGTGACAAAACATTTTGTCCTTCTAGTTCTTGATATTTTTCTTGTAATGCATCTAAAATCTGTGTAGTATATACATTATAGTACTCATTTTCACCAATTTTATCTTTATCTTCCTGTGTTACTTTAATTCCTATATTTTCATCTTTTACCATTACTTGAATGTCTATTTCATATGAGTTACCGCTAGAATTTATTTCTTGTACAAATTGATCATAGTCGGCAAGTGATAACTTTCCTGTTGCTCTAATATTATCTACAAATTCTGCTGTTGCGGTTTGTGCGGAAAGCTCTGCAATATCATCTGTTCTTTCTGATACAGCCATTAGTGGAAATACAAACATTAAAACAGCAGCTAAAAAGATAGCAACAACGGTAATTAAAGAATCTCCCATATTACTCTCCCTCCTATTCTTATCCTCTTTTTAAAACCTTAATTTGTTATTAATGTATAAGTAATAATTCGTTTTGTCTTTGGTTTTAATAGATTTACAATTTGTCCATCAATATCAATTACTGTACTGGTATCTGTGGTTTCATAGTCTATAATAGGATTACCATCTGGACCTAATACCACATCACCATTTTCATCTCGTTTGTATACTATTTCTCCAGATGCATATTCTCCTAATGTTTCTACAAACTGATATTTTTTTGTTTTGCAGGCCTCATAAAATCCCATTCCTGTATTGTTAAAATTATTATAATCTACCCATACAGCAGGTTCCCCTGTACTACTTGTTTGATAAACATATCTACCGCCTGTAATAAAGGCATCTAAATTCAATTTAATATCTTTTACATTTCCTGCCCATGGTTCATGTCTTTTATTTTCATCATCTAGGTCAAATGCAGAAATACGAAGGCTGTCTGGGTCGTCTCTATTTTCATAATTATAATAGGTATTGTTCCAATTATCAGGGTTTGTCTTTGTCGTATAGATATACAAATTTCCTGTTGTTTCTAGTGTACCATCTTCGTTTAATCTTCCGGTTTTAAATTGAACCGTATAGTTTTCTTTGTAATATCGATACAAAGTAGGGATGATGGTTTCTACACCCACTACTCTGCTTTTATTTTTACTTGGTTCCACATATTCATAATAATTGGTACTATCTTTACTGTATAATAGAATATCAGCCGTTTCTCTTGCTTTCGTAAAAGTAACCATACTAATACCTAGAGCTCCCACAAAAAACAAATGCCATTTTTAAAGCATCTACAGCATTTTCCATATTTCTTCATTCCTTTTTGCTTACGGCTTAATTTCCTGAACTTGTTTTTCTTTGAATACCTACTTGTGTAATTAATCCAGATTGAGAATCAGTTGCAAAAGTTACTGTATAGGTATAACCTGAACGAACAGTATCTTTTACTTCATTAATACTTGCTCTTGTAACTGGATCTGTAGGGGCATCAAAGTTTTCTGGTGCTGCACCACTTATAACAGAAATTTGTCTTGAAGGGTCATCTACATAAAGGTTATTATGACTAAGAACGTTATTGATTAATGTGGCTACAGCAGAACCACGTTGTGTTCCTTCATATGATAAAAATTCTGCATTATATGCTTGTACTTGTTGTGCATCCATGTTGGCAGAATCGGTAACATCAGCTGCTTGCTGATAAATAAACATACCTAATCCTATAATCAAAATTGAAAGTAATATTGCACCTGCAATAATTAATGCTTTTGACGCATTCTCCATAAAAAATTCCTCCTTATTCTTTTGCTTATTTTTATTTAATCTAAGGTGTTTACCTTAATATAAATAACAATTTTAGTGATAATTTATATTTGTTCAAAATGTAGGTATTTAACCAAATTTGTTTTTTCATGGTATTCTATTTTAGTACATTTAAATGCTTGTGAACTATAATTTTTTGCAAAGTTTTCTATTCCAGAATTATAAATTGTTTCTATAGTATAGGTTTTTTCGTTGTCTTTAAAATAAATATCTGCTGTAATAGAATTAGTTTCATTTTCGATATATTGACCTTTTGCATCTTTTTCAATATTATTTTTCGTATTATCATCTATAATTTGATTCATAATACTAACTAGCTCTGTTCCTTTAAAGGATTTACCATCATATTTTTGATATTTACTGTTCGTTTGTGTGATTTGATTCGTATTAAACTGATAGTTAATATAACAATAAAAGCTAATCGCTAATATTAAAATAAGTACAATACTAAAAAACAAAATTGGTTTTTTCATTGTTTACCTCATATACTTAATTATAACATTTATCTACATTTTATGCAATCATTTTCTTATGCTTTTCTATGGTAAATTTATCTGTCATTTTTTCTAGACATGTTTTATTTTACTAAAAATTCTTTTTTCATTATGCTAGCAAAAATGTTATCTTATACGTTCTAATTCAATAGAATATACTCTTCTTGTAATAGGGCTAATCTTTATCGATTTGCAACGATAAAGTACTTGCCTATTTTCTAGTTCTATATCATAGGAATTTTCTTCTATTATTTCGTTAAAATCTACCATAGGATTTCCAGAAGCGTTTAAAAGTGTTAAATTCGTTTTTCTGTTAGAAGACGTTTTGGTTTTTACATTAGCAATTACCTGTACATAATAGGTACTTTCGTCTCCAGCATTAGCATTAGTAAGTTCATATTGTTTATTATTTTCAATTGCCATATTCGCTAATGTAATAATTTGATGTATTGTGATATTGTCTGCTCCTTCATATTTTAAAAATTTAGCATTAAAAGCACTTATTTCTGCCTCTGCTCTTTCTATCTCTACTTCTGCTGCATAACCTCCAAACGTAAAAATTAGGAAAGCACCGATACTGATTATCATAACACCCAATAATACAGCTGCTGCTATTAATAATGCTTTTGACGCATTTTCCATGGCACTTTCCTCCTTTAGTTTGTCTGTTTTATTTGATAATTTGGGTCTGAGGGATCCACTTCCTCAAAATACATTTTTTGTACTCTTCCGGTTTCTTCATTATATTCTACAGATACACATTTAAATAATTTTCTCTTTAATTCCGTTAGTTGATCTTCTGTACGCTGTGCTTCAGCAAATTTTTGTGAAAAACTTGCAAGCGTAGAATAGGTGGTTCCCTCTTTCTTTTTATTAAAAAAGTCATCTATTACTGTAAATTTTACACTAATGTCCATCATATAATTGTCTTCATCTAATGTTGCATATTTATTATTATTATCTAACATTTTATTCATAACAGAAATAATTTGTCCACCCCACAAATCTCTACGGTTAAACGCCTCATACTCACGGTTAAACTCTGTGAGTTGCTGTGCCACTAATGCGTCTTGTTCGGTTTGGGACACTTCCGAAATTCTATCAAACATTAATACTAGTGCTGATATGACCATAATTGCAATTAATACTCCAGCCGCTATTAATAGTGCTTTAGTTGCATTTTCCATGTCTTTTCCTCCTCATTTTTATTGCATTGCTGTCATAGCATTCATAGATTCGGACATTGTGATAATACCAATAAATACAAGTGGAATAATTAAATATCCTACAAATAGTATAATCATTGGTGCAAATCCAATTGCCTTTCCAAGCATTCCTTTTCTAGAAATTAAGCGGTCATTGGATTCTTTTCGTTTTTCTTGATAATATGCTCTTTCAGAATCTAGCTCATCAAAAGCATCTTTAATTGGAATTTTCTCTACTGCTGCTTGTAAGCTTTCAATAATACGTATTAATTCTTGATAGCTAACATCTTCTTTCATTGCTTCTAGTGCTTCCCAAGGACCACTTTCGTAGTTGTTTACACACTTACTAATAGGTTCTTTAAAAATATTAGCATATCTTTCTAACCATTCTAGTATGATTTCTACGTTTACTCTTTCTATTTTCATTAGCATCATAATAATGGTTTGGAACTGCATTACTTCGTTTTCCATTTCCATTTGTCTCATCTTTAATTGGAACTTTAATAATAAAATAGGAGACATGTATCCTACTACAGCAAACACCATAGAAAGTAACACTTCAAACCATTGCATATATTCTGTATTTATGGTTTGTAGTTTTCCCATTACTCTTTCTGCTGCTGTTGCTATTTCTTCTTCTGTTGCATCTTTATAGTAAGGAGAACGTTCCATTTCATAAACAATTTGTTCTAGTGTGGTATCTTGTTTTCCTCTAAATTTATTTAGGAAATAATTATCTTGTTCTGTTGTTTCCATCGCTTTTTTAGCATCTTTTTCATCCATTTGTCCCATAATATTGTAATCTGTCGTAGGTTCTGTATATACATAGTGAATAGAAACTTGGTGGAATTGGTAAAACAATACCAAAGAAGCAACAAAAGCTACTACTGCAATACAAATACGGTTAATATATATCCATTCCATTTTTTGCTTAGATGCAGAATCTTTTAATAAATCCCTTACTTTACGATAATCTTTGGTTCCTTTTTTCGGAATAAATAAATCTACAAATTTCTTAACAAAAGGAATTTTATATAATTTTGCTTGCCAAGGATTTTCTGTATTTTTAATATTGGTTGCAACAGCTCCATTATCCTTTAACTTTCTAGTTAATAAGTAACAAACAAAAGTGGCAACTAAGATAAGTACTTGTACAATCATTCCGTTTTTTCCGTTATAAAAGCTTTCTGTAAAAGAGAATTGGGATATTGCCCAATTTTTAATTGGTTCTAGACATAACATCGGAACTAATGCAATAACGGACAAGCTTTGGAATACATAATTTAATTTATCTCTTTTTAATAATTCTAGTTGTAATTCTTGTGTAATATTATTTAAGTTTTTTAAATATAAGGAACCTCCATCTACTTGACGGTCACCAAACTCCTTTGTCAAATAAGAAATTCCCGCAAATTCTTTCAAATAACTATTTGGTGCAATATCATAATATTTTTCTAATTCCCCTTCTGGGTCATCTGAAATTAATATTTCATATATTTTTTCTGCCTGTCTGGACATTTCTGGTGCATCATCATCTTGCGCTACTTGGTAAATTGCCTCTTCTACCATGTTATATTCATGATAAGCATGACGTATTTCGGAAAAGAAGTTGATTTGTTGTTTTAATAACTCACTATCTATTTTATCTACTCTACCATCAATAAAGGTATCTACCATAAATACTGTGAAAATAAGTAAAATTACTCTTAATAGCGTATTACCACCGGTTAATGCAAAAATAGCAATAATAATTGGTACTAAAGTAAGTAATGTTCTTGTCAAAATTTTAGAACTTTGTGTTCTTGTAATATATTCATCATCTAGGTTGATAATTTCTAGTCTTCTTCTTATTTTTAAAAGGTATCGTCTTAAAAATGGTGTTCTTAAGTAAAATATGTATAACTTCTGATAAATTACTTCCATAGAAAAGGTTTTTGCTTTGGTACCTTCTCTTAGCTGTTGTATATGTTTTACTTCTGCTTTATTTTGTTTCTTCATAATTATCATATAAGCAATAATAACAATAAAGAATAAAGCTCCGGCACCTATCATCATATATAGTATCATGTTGTTATCCATCTTTTTCCTTTAGCACCTCCTTTTGCACTTTCTTTATTTTTCTACTTTTGGTTTTCTTCCACGTTTTTTTGTTTCTTCTGCTTCTCTTTGTTGTCTCATTTCTTCTAATTCTTCTGCTCTTGATTTTAGTTTTGTTCCCCAATTTTCTTCTAGGAATTTATCAAATGCATCTACGTCTGCGTCATCCATGTTCTCACGCATTTCTCGAATATTTTGGTCTGATATTTTGTTGGTAAGTACATAGGTTCCATCTACATATTCCATAATATTTACATAACGATATAATTCTCTATTGGTGCTTTTAGTAAAATAATGTGTTGCATTATCCATAAATTTATCTATTTTTCCTTCTAGTGTTTTTTCTTTACGATGGTCAAAATTATATTCGTTTTTATCTTCTACTGGAATACATTCTGTTACTCTTTCAATATAACGATTTCCTCTAAAGTCTTTTACTAAGTGAATATCAAAGTTTAATACTTGTACAACCTGTTCTTCTGCTGTTCTTTCATCGGTGAACACACCTGTTCTTAACATAGAGTTTCTAAGTGCTGTTACTAAGTTTGGAAATGTTTTTGCGTGGTGTGTAAATAAGGTAAACTTAGAAGCTACCTGTGCAGCCTGAATCATCCAAGATGCAACCGGGTCTGTTGCAACCTCTCCGGATAATATTTACAGAACCGTCAGTCTTTTTCTGTACGTCCAAACCTGCTTGTCCAGAAATGGTATCTGTCTCACGGAAAGTAAGAATGTTTCTGGTTGGATAAATCTTTCTTAAGTGAAGCTCGAATGCAGTTTCCTGAACCCTTATGTTCATGGTTTCGTATATGTTTTCTATCATACCCATTAACATGGTTGTTTTACCACAACCCTGCTCACCAGTAAGAGAAATAATTCTTGCTCCTTTTACTAAGAATTTTAATAGGTCAATTGCTTTTTCTTTTCCAGGGAAACGAATTAATTGTTCTAGTGTAGCACGTTGTACGTCGAATTTTCTTACAAAGAATGCCCATGTTTCAGAAAAGCTTGGTCTTACAACAACAACACGAGAACCATCTTTCATTTCGTTAATTTTATAACCATTGGTATCAGATAACTGTCCTGGATTGTTGTATTTATAAATATTTTGACATACTCTTTTTAGCTCTGCTTCTGTACCAAAAGAAAGAAAAGCTAAACGAATAGAAATACCATGGAAGAATATCCAAATACTGTCACAAGCTCTTGGTACTTTATGCTCCATAATTTGGTCTATGTAATCACTATCTGTTTGTGCAACTTGGCTTAAGAAACTCTCTGGAAGACCAGATACACCACCAGATACACCATCTATGTTCATATCTCTTATTTCGTCAATACTACTATATCCTTTGTAATGTTGATAAATTCTTTGTACTACTACATTTAATTTATCAGAAAATGCCAATAAGAAATTTTCTTTTTCATAGATATCACTAATTTCTTCTGCTGTAATTACATAGCATGGTTTAGAATCTCCTGTTACATATTTTAACTCGTCTAGTTTATATTTTTTTATTAATTGATTAAGAGCTTCGTATCCAAACTCTCTTTTATACATATAAATAATAATATCAAATTTATCTTGTGGTGTTAACAAAGATGGTATATCAAAAGGAATTGCTTTAGAAATATTTGTTTCATCTACGCCATATTCTTGAAATAATAAATCGTAAATTAATTCTTTTACATATTTTTTATCGTTAACATCACCATAAGTACAGCCTTTTAATGCTTTTTTTAATTCGTACTTTTTATTTTTTCTTCTTTTTAATTCTTCTTCAGAAAGGCCAATATCGTAAAGATTAACTTTTGTAATTTCATCTAATCTTCTTTTTACAAACTCTGTCATTTTTTCTAAGGTATAGGTCTTATCGTCTACATCTACAGATTCTTCTACTGCAGCATTTTTCTTTTTGGTGATAAAATACATTATCAATATAATCGCCCCGACAACAACTACACCAATTAATATAATATTCATTATGTTCATTCGAAAGGCTCCTTTCTATCCTCTTTTGTCTAGATTCTTGTTTGTAATTCTTGTAATTTATATATGATACTTTCCGCTATCTTTTTCACTTCTCCTATAAATACTGCGTTGCGGTCTGCTTTATCTAAATTATGCATTCTTAAAAAGAAATCCGCTATTTTTCCTTCGCTACATGCTTCAAAAAATAAAGTGTTATATGGTACATCTAATGGTTCTTTTTTCATATGATAAAATCTTGCTATATTTTTTACACTGTATTTTGAAAATTTATCGTATCTTCCTAATAATAGCATAATATTTCTTTTCTTTAAAAATTCTTCTTCTTCTCTTAGTTTTGCAAAATCATTAATTAATCTTAGTCGTTGTGTTAGATTTACCATAATAACATCAGACATTTCTAAAATTTCTTTGTTATATGCTTCATCTAGTCCTTTATTCAAATCTACAAATACCAAGTCGTAATATTGGTTTGCTGTTTTTATGATTTCTGGATATATTTTTTTAACTCCCATGTATTCTTCTTCTGTCTTGGATTCTTCTGTGCTAAATAGCACATCTAATCTATCTTTAAACACAATTCTGGTATAATTTGTTACAATTTCTGGTGATGTCTTATTACTAGCTATAATTTTAATTAATCCATCTATTCCAGAATCTAAAGACACCTTTTTATTTCCTGTTATTTCTCTTATTAGTGCTTTAGATTTTGATAAGTCCCAAAAACATTCTTCTAATGTTTTATCTTGATATTTCGTAGACAGTATTAATATTTTGTAATTATGTTCAATTGCCATATAGGTAGCAACTGCCGCCATAGACAATGTTTGTGCTGTTTCATTTTTTTCATTGCTCCAAAAAGTGATAATTGCCATCTTTACACTCCTCTTTCTATTTGTCTCATTACCTTTTTAACCTCTACATTATTAATGTTACCTGCAATTTGCTCTACAATGTAGGCTAATCCTTCTTTGTATTGATTGCTTAACTTTTTTAATTTGATTTTAGAAACTCTTTGGTTTTCTATAATAACGCTTTGGTCTCCTAATTCATATGGAAAATAAATTCTATCTTCATTCCATACAATTTTATATCCTAAAGATAAAAAGTTTAAGTAATCATCATCTTCTTGCAAAATGTGTTTACAGAATAATACTTTGGTAATTGTCAGTGGTTCACGTATTCCGCTTAAAATTTCTAATCCTTTTTTAAGAGAATACATATCAAAAGAAGTCACAAAGTAATTTAAGTCTGCTGTTTTCATATCAAAATTTTCTAGTACTCGGGCATTATCTGTATCTACTAGAGCAATATCATAAGGGAGTACAGCATGAAGTGGTATGCCCAAATACTCTTTTATTTTGTCAAAATCATCAAATCCTACAGCAACATCCATTCCTTCGTATTCAGTCACATAAGTAGTAGTAGGATTTATGACTGGCACAATGTATTTTGCTTTTTGATTTAAAGTAGAATCAATCACAATTACTTTTTTACCAATTGTTGTTAAAATTTTCGCAATATAGATAATAAAATCTGTTTTATCAAAAGCTCCTATAAATCCTATTTTCTTCATTGTATACTCCCTTTCCTAAATTTATACTCCAGCGCCCATTGCTTCTAAGTATCTTACTCTTTCATCTTGTTGTACTTTTAATTCTTCTTGTACTGCTGCTTCTACATTATCTTGTGCATCTTCTGCATTAGCATTTACTTGGTTTTGAATATCTTGTCTATTATCTCCAGAAGTAGCTTGTCTTGCAGATAATTCTTCTTTTGCTTTTTGAATAATGTTTGGATCTCTGTTAATTGCACCAATTACTTCATTGCTTGGTATGTAGGTTGGTGTCGCAGCATCTTGTAATCCTGGTTCTACATATCTTGTTACATATAATTTTGCTCCTGGTACAATGTAAGATTCCACAATAGCATTGCTCATTAATAAGATTTCATCTTCTCTTAATTGTAACCAAATAGAGCTTTCAGAAGGAACTCCTCCTATCATTGGAATTGTTATTTGTTTTTTAGAAACAACAAGATAATCTAATCCATTTGGTAGTTGCAGACGAACATCTACATATTCCTGATCCTCTATTTGTGTTGGAAGAGCAATCATATTATATTCTACTGTACGTAAATTTCTAGTATCTTCTACAGAAGTATCTATTAACATATCTGTTGTAATAATTGTTCCTGCTTCTATATTAATTTTAGCGTTTTTTAAATTTAAAATGCTTTCTTCCCCTGTTTCTGCATTTTGCACAATTTCTTCAAACTCACTAGAGCCTGAAATCATGTTGCTAGGGATAGCATCTTTTGATACTTGTACCATTTTAATATCTTCTGGTTTAATGGTTTCACCAGATTTTATTTGACGATTGGCAACATAAGCTGTTGTTATTGTTGCTAATTGTGCTTCTTGTTCGCTCTTAATTTTGCCTAATTGAATTACTAAGAATGCAATAATCAAACCAGATATAATTAAACAAATTAAGAAACCTAATAAAAATGAATTTTTTGCTTTTCTTTGCATAGGGTTTACAGCCATTTTAAATTCCTCCTTAAATCTATCTAAAAGTATTTTAGACACAATATTCCTACTCTACTTATTGTACAACAAATTGTGACTAAAAACAATAAAAATACTGTCCTGTAATTCAAAAATAATATTTTTGTAATATATTTGTAATATATTTAAAAAATATTTCTATTTTCTATTTTCTTCCACCTAGAAACATGATAAAATATTAGTGTATATTTTAGAAAAAGGAGGAATTACAAAAAAACATGTTATTATTACAAGATATTTCTTTTAATAGAGATAATAAACAAATATTAAGTCATATCAATCTTCGTATAGATACTGGCAAATTTGTCGCTATTACTGGTCCTAATGGTTCTGGAAAATCGACTCTTGCCAAAATTATTATGGGAATGGAAAAACCGGATTCTGGTGCCATCCTTTTTGATGGACAAGATATTACTTCTATGGACATTACACAAAGAGCTAAACTAGGAATTGGTTTTGCTTTTCAACAACCAGTTAAATTTAAGGGGCTTACCGTACAAGATTTAATTGAACTTGCTACCGGAAATAAAATCAAATTTTCCGAAGCCTGTGACTACTTGTCTGACGTAGGCCTTTGCGCAAAAGAATATATTCACCGTGAAATTAACGACAGCCTTTCTGGTGGAGAATTAAAGCGAATTGAAATTGCTATGTTAGAAGCTAAAAAATCCAAATTTACTATTTTTGACGAACCTGAAGCAGGAATTGATATTTGGAGCTTTAATAATTTAATTCAAGTATTTGAGAAAATGCATGATGAAATTAAGGGCTCTATTGTCGTTATTTCTCATCAAGAAAAACTACTTTCTATTGCAGATGAAATTGTATTATTAAATAGTGGAAAAGTAGTAAACCACGGAAAACGTGAGGAAATATTACCACTTCTTTTAACTACCAATCGTAGTTGTTCTCGTTTTCGTGAGCTAGAAGGAGGTGCTACAAAATGTCATTAGATTCTTTAGAAAAACATATGTTAAAACAAATTGCAGACATAGAAGAAGTGCCAATGGGAGCCTATAATATTCGTAAAGACGGAAAAGGAATTGCCAGAAACACCACAAGTAATATTGATATTGTTCCTAAAAAAGATAAACCAGGTATTGATATTATTATTAAAGAAAATACCAAAAATGAAAGTGTGCATATTCCCGTTATTTTAACAGCAGAAGGTTTAAAAGATGTGGTTTATAACGACTTTTATATTGGTAAAAATGCAGATGTAGTCATTGTTGCTGGATGTGGTATTCATAATAACTATTGCGAAACATCAGAACATGATGGTATTCACACCTTCCATTTAGAGGAAAATTGTAAAGTACGTTACGTAGAAAAACATTATGGTGAAGGAGATGGCACTGGAAAGCGTATTTTAAATCCAGAAACCATTATTTTTCAGAAGAAAGGTTCTTCTTTTGAAATGGAAACCGTACAAATAAAAGGAGTAGATTCTACTGTTCGTAACACAGTTGCTCATTTAGAAGAGGATACCAATTTAGTCATTACAGAACGCTTAATGACACATGGAACGCAACATGCTAAAACAAGCTTTGAAGTAAACTTAAATGGCGAAAATTCTAGTACACATGTTACTTCTCGTTCTGTTGCCAAAGAAAATTCTACTCAAGAATTTATTTCCAAAGTAATTGGAAATACTAAGTCTTTTGGACATGTAGAATGTGATGCGATTATTATGGATAAAGCAAAAGTTATTTCTACACCAGAAATTGTTGCTAACCATTTAGATGCTAATCTTATTCACGAAGCTGCGATTGGAAAAATTGCAGGAGATCAAATTATTAAACTCATGACACTAGGTCTTACCGAACAAGAAGCAGAAGAACAAATTATTAATGGCTTTTTGAAATAGAAAACATAGAAAACAAAAGCAGAAGCTTTTAAGCCTTTATAGGCATAAACTTCTGCTTTTATTTTGCTTCTTCTGGCGGATTTAAAATGTTTTGTATTTCCTCATCTTGTTTTAATTCTTCTACCATAAACTCTGCTGATTTTTTGTTTTTGGTAATTGCCGCTATTACTATCTCTCTATCGGAACGCAATCTTTTACTTGCATATTTTAAAATAATTGGTTTATTTTTTACCGCTTCTAATACTACCTCTTTGTCATCTCTTAATCTCCTACTTGCATAATATAAAATTTGTCCATCGTTTTTTACTGCCTCTAAAATAACGTCTTTATCATCGCGAAGTCTATCACTTGCATAGCAACCAGTCCAACCCGCTTGTTTTACTGCCGTTATTAACACATCTTTATCATCTTTTAAACGTTTACTAGAAAACTCCAATGCTCCTCCATCTATGCTTACCGCTTCTAATACAATTTCTTTATCATCCTGCAATGCAGGGGATGCCCATTCTAGTAAAAGTGGATTTTCCTTAATTGCCTGTCTTACTAATTCTCTATTATTATTTTGTTCTCTTACTTGTTCTGCTGTAATCATTCTATCTTACCCCTGTTTTATTGTATCTGTTTTTTATTTTTATTACAATACTTTAACATTAAATTTTAAAGAAAAAGAATGTACAATTCCTGTTACATTCTTTTTCTTTTTTATTAACTTAATTTGTTATATTTTCCGACATTGCCCCCTGTAATGCTATTTCCACCTTTATTGCTTAAAACGTTGGCAGTTCCATCTACTGTAAAGGTTCCTCCTGTAATTTCAAGGGTTCCTGCATTTTTTTCATTCTCTATATTCACTTACTTTTACACGTTTTTATTATTTCTTCTAAAGCCTTTACAAAAGCATCTATCTCTTCTTTTGTATTTTCCTCTCCAAGGGTAATACGTATTGTTCCGGAAGCATATTCTTTTGGAACCCCCATAGCAACTAGTACATGGGAAGCTTCCGTTTTTCCAGAAGAACATGCAGAACCTGCTGATACGCAAAATCCTCTTTTATCTAACTCTAATAATAATTTATCTCCCTCTATATTTTTAAAAGAAATATTTGCATTTCCTGGGAGTCTGTTACTTCTAGAACCGTTTAATCTACATTCTGTAATATGGTCAGATACTTGCTGTAATAAATATTCTCTTAAAGCTGTAAGCTTTGCATTGTAGTTTTCTAAATTCTTAGATGCCAGCTCTATTGCCTTTCCCAGTCCTACAATTCCAGCAACATTTTCTGTTCCTGCTCTTTTATCTCTTTCCTGATGCCCTCCATGTAAAATCTTTTCAAATTCAACTCCTTCATGCACATATAAAGCCCCTACTCCTTTTGGTCCATAAAATTTATGTGCGGAAAGAGAAAGACTATCTATATGCATTTCTTTTACACGAATAGGAATATTTCCGTACCGCCTGTACACTATCCGTATGAAAAAGTACTCCATATTTCTTTGCTATTTTTCCTATTTCTGTTACAGGTTCTATGGTTCCTACTTCATTATTTGCAAACATAATACTAATTAAAATGGTACTTGGGGTAATTGCTTGCTCTAACTCTTGAAGCGAAATACATCCATCTTTATCAACTGGTAAATAGGTAATACGAAATCCTTCTTTTTCTAAAGATGCACAAGTTTCTAACACGGCATGATGTTCAATTTGAGTCGTAATAATGTGGTTTCCTTTTTTTCTATTGGCATATGCCATTCCCTTAATTGCTAAATTATCGCTTTCGCTCCCACAGCCAGTAAAATATATTTCCTTGGGACTTGCTCCAATAGCTTCTGCTACTTGTGTTCTTGCTTTTTCCAATGCCTTTTTGGCTGTTCTACCAATGCTATATATACCAGAAGCATTGCCATAATATTCTGTAAAAAATGGTTCCATTTCTTTTCTTACATTTTCTTTTACATACGTAGTGGCCGCATGGTCAAAATAGGTAATTTTCATGCTATCCTTCCTTCCTATCTTCGAAAATTTTTCGCTTTCTTTATATCTTATGCAAATTTTGTAATTTTATTTACTTTTTTTGTACTCTTTTTTTCGAAAAAACATTCCTTTTTTTCCAAACTTATCATATAATACTTACATAGAAAATATAATTATATTTCTTATCTATTTTGCTTTTTAAAGGAGCAGATATTTCATGAAAAAAATTTTATTTACTGGCTGTGGAACAGCTATTGCCACTCCATTTACAAAAGACGGAGTTAATTTTGAAGTTTTTAAACAGTTGTTAGAAGACCAACTAAAAGGACATGTAGATGCCATTATTGTATGTGGTACTACAGGAGAAGCCTCTACCATGACAGAACAAGAAAAAAAGGATACCATTGCTTTTGCCGTAAAAACCGTAGCAGGACGTGTACCGGTTATTGCCGGAACAGGTGGAAATAATACTGCCTCTTCTATTGCTATGACAAAATGGGCAGAATCTATTGGCGTAGATGGTGTACTTCTTGTAACCCCTTACTATAACAAAACTACGCAGGCAGGTTTAATTGCACATTATACAACCATTGCTAATGCTACTTCTCTACCTATTATTTTGTATAATGTACCAAGTAGAACAGGCCTAAATATTACCCCAGAAACTTGCCTTGCCCTTTCGAAAATAGAAAACATTGTTGCCATTAAAGAAGCTAGTGGTAATCTATCTCAAGTAGCTCAAATTGCAGCACTATGTAAAGATAATTTAACTATTTATTCTGGAAATGATGATCAAGTTCTTCCTATCTTATCCTTAGGAGGTCTTGGGGTTATTTCTGTATTATCTAACATTTTACCAAAGGATACCCACCAAATGGTAGCATCCTATTTCGAAGGAAATACAAAGGAAGCTACACATTTACAACTTGCAACATTACCACTCATTAATAGCCTATTTTGCGAAGTAAACCCAATTCCAGTAAAAGCAGCATTAAATATGCTTGGCTATGATTTTGGAGTTCCAAGACTACCTTTGGTAGAATTATCAAAAGCAGGAAAAGAAAGATTACAAAAAGAAATGAAAGAATATGGTTTACTTTCTTAATATTTCATTAATCCTCTTCTTCTGCCCTATAAAACATGTTATAATAAAATTATCATAAAGAATAAAGAGGGATTGTACTGTGGATAAAACAAAGGAACTTACTAAAGCTCAAGAGGAATTTGAAAGTATTATACAAGATTTAGTACAAAATGAAACTGTACAGCAAATGAAAAATTTTAGACAACATTATACTACATCTTGTTTTGACCATTGCAAAGAAGTAGCATTTTATAGCTACCTCATTTGTAAGAAATTAAATTTAGACTATGTGGCAGCTGCAAGAGCTGGAATGTTACACGATTTATTTTTATATGATTGGAGAAAACGATTAGATGGTAGAAAAGGATTACATGCTTTTACTCATCCTAAAACAGCATGTGCTAATGCTAAAAAACTATTTTTATTATCTGAAAAAGAACAAGATATTATTATAAAGCACATGTGGCCACTAACTTTCTTTTTTCCAAAGTATAAAGAAAGTTATATTATATCTTTTGTAGATAAGTATTGTGCTATTTCAGAATCTTTTAGAGCCTATGGAGACAGACTAAACCATACCAAACTTCCAAGATATGCTTATGTGTTTTTAAGCATTTTCTTGTTTCGAATTTGGTAATACAATATACCAAGATTTTTTCTTGGTATATTTTTGTATTTTATGCTATAATTTTTTAAAAAGATGAAGGAGGAATTATAAAAAATGATTCAAGCGTTAGTAAGTGGCTGTAATGGCAAAATGGGACGCATTGTTACCCAGTTATTAAAACAAAACGATGCCTTTTTAGTATTTGGAGGATACGATAAAACAGAAGCTGAAGATTATTCTTATCGAACCTTTACCACCCCATCTGAAATTGTAGATATACCAGATGTTATTATTGATTTCTCAGTTCCTGAAGCAACCATGACATTATTAGAATATGCTGTATCAAAAAAAGTTCCAATGGTAATTGCAACTACTGGATTTACCAAAGAGCAAGAACAACAATTACAAGAAGCTTCTGGGCATATTCCTATCTTTAAAGCATCCAACATGTCTTTTGATATTTACTTAATGGGTGAGCTTGTCTCTCAAGTAGCCTCAATTTTATCCGATACCGATATAGAAATTACAGAAACACATCATAATAGAAAAATAGATAGTCCTAGTGGAACTGCCCTATTTTTAGCAGATAAAATAAAAGAAGCAAGACCAGATTTGGTATATAACTTTAACCGTATGGCACAAAGGAAAAAAAGAGAGCCAAACGAAATTGGCTTTTCGTCTATTCGTGGTGGTAATATTGTAGGAGAACATACTGTGCAATTCTTTGGACCAAATGAAACACTAGAAATAAAACACACCTCCTATTCCAGAGAAATTTTTGCAGAAGGTGCTTTAAAAGCTGCCCAATTTCTTGTATCTCAAAAAAAACCTAGGATGTATTCTATGTCTGATTTAGCTGGAACTTTCAAATAGAATGTTAAAAAGCAAAGGAGAAATATTTTCCTTTGCTTTTTATTGTATCAGAAATTTTTTTATTTTTTATACTTCTTTTCCATAATAGCTGTCTAATAGTATTTGTTTTAATTCGCTTACTAGTGGTAATCTTGGGTTTGCTGTTGTACATTGGTCTTCAAAGGCTCTATCTGCTAACATGTCTACTTTTGCTAAAAATTCGTCTTCTGCAATTCCTGCTTCTTGAAAGCTTTTTGGAATAGCCAATTTTTGATTTAACTCTTGTACTTTAGAAATTAAAGAGCGAACACCTTCTTCTACCGTTTCTGCTGGTAGTCCATTTCGTTTTGCAAGTTTTGCATATTTTTGGTCTGCTATAAAATATTCATATTTTGGGAAAGATACAAATTTACTTGGTTTGCTTGCATTATATTTAATAACATATGGTAATAAAATAGCGTTAATTCTACCATGTGCCATATGAAATTCTGCACCTATTTTGTGTGCCAAAGAATGGTTTATACCTAAAAATGCGTTGGTAAATGCCATTCCTGCAATGGTACTTGCATTGTGCATTTTTTCTCTTGCTGTTTTATTGCTTCCTTCTTCATAAGCAGTAACTAAATTTTCTAATACCAATTCTACTGCTTTTTCGGATAAACCGTCTGTATAATCAGATGCCATATTAGATACATATGCTTCAATAGCATGTGTTAATACATCCATTCCTGTATCTGCAGTTATCGTTTTTGGTAAAGACATTACTAAATCTGGATCTACAATAGCAACATCTGGTGTTAATTCGTAATCTGCTAATGGATATTTTTTATTGTTTTCTTTATCCGAAATAACAGCAAAAGATGTTACCTCAGAACCTGTTCCAGATGTAGTAGGAATAGCCACCATTTTTGCTTTTACTCCTAGTTTTGGAAACTTATAGGTTCTTTTACGTATATCCATAAATTTTAGTTTTAGTCCTTCTATATCTGCATCTGGATGCTCATAAAATAGCCACATTCCTTTAGCTGCGTCAATAGCAGAACCACCACCAATTGCAATAATCACATCTGGTTTAAACTGATTAATCATCTCTACTCCTCTTTTTATGGTAGTAAAAGATGGGTCAGATTCTACATCAGAAAAGATTTCAGAATGCACATATTGTGCTCTTTTTCTTAAATGATATAACACTTTATCTACATATCCTAATTTTACCATACCTGGATCTGTTACAATAAATGCTCTTGTAATATCTGGCATTTTTTCTAGATACGCAATAGAGCCAGCTTCAAAATATATTTTTTCTGGAACTTTAAACCACTGCATATTAACCCTCCTATTTGCTACTCTTTTGATATTAATTAAATTAACACTAGATACATTTGCTGTCGTAGAGTTTCCCCCAAAAGAACCACAACCTAATGTTAAAGATGGCATATTGGTGTTATAAATATCTCCAATAGCACCATGGGTAGATGGAGAGTTTACAATAATTCTTCCTGCTTTTAGAGTTTCAGAAAATTTATTAATTACTTCTTCGTTTTCAGAATGAATTACTGCAGAGTGTCCCATTCCTCCATTTTCTAGTAGTTCTTCTGCAAGCTTAATTCCTTCGTCACTATTTGTTACTTTGTAATACGTAAGCACAGGGCTTAATTTTTCTTTAGAGAATGGATATCCTTCTCCTACTCCTGTTTCTGGTACTACAATTATTTTGGTATCCTCTGGAATTTCTAAACCTGCTTCTTTTGCAATATGATATGGACTCTGTCCTGGAATATGAGATTTAATTTTATCTCCTTTTTCCTTGTCAAACATAGAGTCTTTTAATTTTTCTTTTTCCTCTTCTGTTACAAAATAGCATCCAGAGTCTTTCATTAGTTTCTCAAACTCTTGTGCAATTTCTTCTTCTACAATAACAGCTTGTTCGGAAGCACAAATCATACCATTATCAAAAGACTTAGAAAGTACTAGGTCATTTACAGAAGTCTTTAATTTTGCACTTTTTTCTATTAGGCATGGAACGTTTCCTGGACCTACACCTAAAGCTGGCTTACCACTGGAGTAAGCAGATTTAACCATTCCAGTTCCACCTGTTGCTAAAATAAGGTTTACATCTGGATGGTGCATTAACATGGTAGTAGCTAATATACTAGGCTTTTCAATCCATAAAATGCAATCCTTAGGAGCACCAGCACTCACTGCTGCATCTCTTAAAATTCTAGCTGCTTCACTACTACACTTTTGTGCAGAAGGATGAAAACCAAATACAATAACGTTTCTGGTTTTTGCAGCAATAATCGATTTAAACATCGTTGTAGAAGTAGGATTGGTAACAGGAGTAACACCAGCAATAATACCAATTGGCTCTGCTACTTCTCTGTACCCTTCCTCTTCATTTTCTTCTATTACGCCAACAGTTTTATCATATTTAATACTATGATAAATATATTCTGTTGCAAACATATTCTTTGTAATTTTGTCCTCATAAATACCACGGCCCGTTTCTTCCACTGCCATTTTAGCAAGTTCCATATGATGCTCTAAACCTGCCATTGCCATGTGTTTAATAATGTTGTTCACCGTATCTTGGTCTAATTTTAAATATTCTTCAGAAGCCTTTTTTGCCCTTTGCATTAAATTATCAATCATGTTTTTTACTTCTGTTTCCTCTTGTGACGTAAAGCTATCCGCCATTTTGTATTTCTCCTTTCTTATGCTAAAAAAGTTCATTTATTTTATCTATAGTATTCCCATAACATTATATCTTAAGTCACAATTTTGTCAAGGAAAATTTTTATGGTGCAAGCGTGTATTTTTAGGCAAGAACCAGCCAATAGCAATATTCTTCCCATGCTCTACTGGTAAAAGATATATTATTCGTCTTCCATCTCCTTTAATTCTTCCATTGTTTTTGCAACTACCTTTCCTTCTTCTAATTGTTTTATAGATTCTTGTAAAGCATTTTGATTACTATCAGAATAAAAAGGATCAATAGAAACATCAAATGGTATTCTTTTTTCACGTATTACTTTTTTAGCAAATATATTAAATGCCGTAGACATCGTTATTCCTAATTCATTACATATCTTTTCTAATTCTTTTTTTGTATTCTCTTCTATTCTAAAATTAATTAATGTCTGAGCCATAGTTATCACCTCTTTCTATAGCATTATTTTATCATTTTGTAAAGATGTTGTCAATATATTGTATTTACTGTATAGTATTATTCTTTCCTTAAATATGTGATATTATACCTAAAAAATGAAATTGGCATTCTTAACCATTATGTTGGAACATCTAGCTGGCATATACTAATATAGGATTTTATAAAAATAAACTTTTACGGTGCAAGCGTGTATGGATTTTCAAAAGTTCCATCACCGGAGGTTACCTTTACACCTTGCTTTAAGCGAAATACTGGACGAAGTGCTCCACTACTAGTATATCCATTTGTAGTACCATATATATAAACATAACATAATGCATCAGTTCCTAGACTGCCACTTATATTAACTCGACGCATATCAAAATAGCAATAACTAGAATTACCAATTACCACTCTAGAAGCCAACCAATAGTATTTCCCTCGATTGTATATTTTTAGTTTATTCATTTGCTCCCAATCCGTTACATAGTTATTGTCTGTATCTTTTAGTGTTCCACTATACCCTCCTCCAAACTGTGTCGTATACATTCCTGCTCCATCATAGTTTGGATTATCTGGCACGCTTCCTACGCATCGCGCTACTTCTGCTATTCCATCATCCTTCTTTCTATAATTCTCTGCTTCTGCGTTTAATATTGCTATAGCATTATTATAGGAATTTCTACTTGTATTAAAATCACTGCTTCCTAATGTTACATTTCCTACCGTATCTGCTGTTATAATTTGTATTCCATAACTACTATAGTTAGTATTTTCTACTCCATATAATACAATACATTTCTGCTGTGTTCCATACGCATCTGTGTACCATACATATTTTCCTTCTGTTAATCGACTATCTACAAGGATTTTTCCTGTTGTAGCTTCTATACTTTCTTCTCCTATATTTCCTGCTTTATCTTGCACTTTTACTGTTAATGTATATTGGGTTTCTTGCTCTAATTCAACATAGATATAGCTATTGCTTATACTTTTTCCATCTAAAGCTTCTCCTAAGTAATATTGGTATGTCTCTGTTTCTACTAGTCCACTTTCTTCTTCTGTTACTTCTACCGTTACTACTATACTATTACTTGTTACTTCTCCTACTGTTACTTTTACTTCTGGCTTTTTTTCATCTTTTATTATTGTACTTTTATTCACACTTGCTATGCTTCCATTCCATAGCCTTGCGTGTACTTCGTCTCCATGATATAGCCCTGTTACTTTCTCTCCGCTTTTTATCTCTTTCCAATTTTCTTCTGCTGTTCCATTTATTTGGTACTGTAATGTCTCTCCTGCGGTATTGGCAAGTATACTTACCTCTGCTTGTCCATTACTCCATGTTACTTCTCCAAATTCTATTGTCCCTTTCGGTACTTCTATTTCTCCTTCTCCCGCTTCTATCCCTTTTAGCTCATTTAATAGGTTTTGTATTAGCTTATCTTCTTCTGCTGCTGCGTTTGCCATGTTTTGCTTTGCTTCTTGTGCCTTCGTAATTATTCCATAGTCTCCTATCATAGTATCTAGCGTTACTCCTGCTAAGATAATTAGCACAATTACTGTTATCACTAATGCTACTAGTGTAATTCCTCTTTCTTTCCCCATTTTGTCTCTTCCCTTCTAAATATTTTATGTACTCAAATTTTTGTAAAATTACTTTAACTGGAATTACACACATAAAAAAGACAGACTATTTTACATAGCCTATCTTTATATTTCAAATAAACACAGCTTTTCTGTGTTTCTAATTTTTTACTTTTCCTAAACCCTAGCTCTCTCTCTCTCTCTCTCTTACAGTATCAACGGTTTTGCTCTTTTTTATCATTTTTATATTTCTCCTTTTCTTCCGTTCTTTGCTTTATTTTACCTTATTTCTTTTTCTCTTGTCAATGCTACTAATAGCAATTTTTTTGATTCTTTTTTAATTTCTATTCTTTTAACTGTTAAAATAGCATTTTACAAAATAGAAAAATGAATGTATAATAAAGTACTTACAATTTGGTACATCATATTCTCCTTTCCAAACAAAAAAGCAAAATAATCTAGTAAAAACTAAAATATTTTGCTTTCTATCATCTATTTAATTAACTTTAAATTCATAGCATATTCAAATGATATTGGTTCAAATCTTTTAGTTTTTTTCCATCCATCCTCTCTATGTGATATTTCAGATATATCTGTCACATTTTTATTCTTTAGTAATTTTATTATTGTATCTATTATTTCTTTTTCACTACTACTTATTTTATCTAAATTAAAATTATTATTGCTTAAAATTTTAGTAGTATTTCCATTTTCCGTTTCAATATCTTCTCTTGTATATTTATCATCTAATAATGATATTTCATCATATTTTTTATATACTATAGTAGGTCCAAATTTTTGATTTTGATAAGTAAGTCCAGTAATTGCAACTGTTCTTTCATTAAATGATAACATATCAATATACCATAAATACTTATTCAAACTTGTTATTGTTAAATTCTTTACCTTACTTGCTATATATGAAATAATATTTTCTATCTTTTCTAAATCTAATGTTTTGTATCCATTATAAATATCAGGTTTTCTACTCAATACAGATTTTAAATATCTTCTAATATTATCTTGAACTTCCTTTTTACTAATGTCCTTTTCTACTTCTCCAGATATTATTTTATTATATGTTTTATCATTAATATTACTTTTTTCATATGCCTCTTCTACTTTTTCTATAAATTTATCATCATTTTCTATTAATAATTTAATATAATCACTTTGAGATTTTGTTGGAAGTCCTCCTCTTTCATATCTATTAATAGTCATTTTTCCAAAGCCTAAAATAGATGTTAATTCCCTTTGTGAAATGTCATATTTTTCTCTTAATTTAATAATATCCTCAGGTTTTATAATATTAGCTTTTTCTCTATATATTTGGTATATCCTTTCATTATTTTCATCTTCAATTTCATTAACATATAAATCTTGATTACATTCATTGCATATAGCTACATTTTCAAATGTGTTTACTTCAATTCCTCTAAATTCTTTTAATTCTCTTTTTTTGATTCTATACTCTACTTCTTTTTTACAATATGGACAATATACTCTCATTTTAATTCACCTCATCATATTTACCAAATTCATGAACTGACAAACAAACTGACTTCTCAATATTTTCTATTCTTATTTTAATATATAACTGTGTATCTTCAAACATTGGATTAAACTTGAATATCCAACCTTCATAGTTTGGATTTTTATCTTCTTCTGGACCTGCAAAACAATCCTCTACAGTAAGTCCTCTAATAATATCTTTAATAATTTGACCTTCTATTGTATTCATTATATGCCATCTCCTTAAAAATAATGCCACTTTTTGATGGCATTATTATTTTACCATGAATCTTTACATAAGTCAATAATTTACATCAATTATTATCTATTTTTAATTTTTAATTTTAGGTCTATTTTAATTAAATAAATTGCGAAATTAAATCTTTTCTTTTTCCAAGTTTTATTGTATAATAATGGGAGTTTAAACAAAGAAAGGATGATAGCATTGTCATATAATTTTAAAGAGATAGAAAAAAAATGGCAAACGAAGTGGGAAAAAGAAGGAACTTTTTATGCCAAAGAAGATTACACTAAGAAAAAATGGTATGGGCTTGTTGAGTTTCCTTATCCTTCTGGACAAGGCTTACATGTAGGTCATCCAAGAAGTTATACTGCCCTAGATATTGTTGCAAGAAAAAGAAGAATGGAAGGATATAATGTGTTATACCCTATTGGTTTTGATGCGTTTGGCTTACCAGCAGAAAATTATGCTATTAAAAACCATATTCATCCTAAAATTATTACAGAGCAAAATATTGCAAATTTTAGAAGACAATTAAAATCACTTGGCTTTTCTTTTGATTGGTCTCGTGAAGTAAATACAACAGATCCAGAATATTATAAATGGACACAATGGATTTTTATTCAACTTTTTAAACATGGTCTTGCTTATAAAGCGAACATGAAAATTAACTATTGTACTGGCTGTAAAGTTGGACTTGCTAACGAAGAAGTAGTAAATGGTGTTTGCGAACGCTGTGGTAGTCCTGTTATCCAAAAGGAAAAATCTGAATGGATGTTAAAAATTACAGAATATGCTGGACGTTTAATTGACGACCTAGATGAAGTTAATTTTCTAGATAAAATTAAAGCACAGCAAAAAAATTGGATTGGTAGAAGTACCGGTGCAGAAGTAACTTTTAAAGTAGATGGCACAAACGAAAGCTTACTAGTATACACCACAAGACCAGATACCTTATTTGGAGCTACCTACTTAGTAGTAGCACCAGAACATCCTATTTTAAAAACATTAGCACAAAAAATTACTAACAATGAAGAAATAAAAGCATACCAAGAGCAAGCTGCTCGTAAGTCCGATTTTGAAAGAACCGAACTTGTAAAAGATAAAACTGGTATTGAAATAAAGGGCATAAAAGCCATTCACCCTATTACAGGAGAAAAAATGCCTATTTGGGCATCTGATTATGTACTTTGGGGATATGGAACAGGTGCTATTATGGCAGTACCTGCACATGATACAAGAGATTGGGATTTTGCTAAAACCTTTCATTTACCTGTAAAACAAGTAATTGTTCCTTTTCAAACCAGAGGAGAAATAGAGCCATTAACCGAGGCCTTTACCGATGTAGAAGACGGTACCTTAGTTAACTCTGACTTTTTAAATGGTCTTAGTGTAAGCACAGCCATTTCTACCATGATTTCTTACTTAGAAGAACATCATCTAGGTACGAAAAAAACAAATTATAAGCTTCGTGATTGGGTATTTTCTAGACAACGTTACTGGGGTGAACCTATTCCAATGGTGCATTGTGAAAAATGTGGTTGGGTACCATTAGATGAAAAAGACTTACCACTTACTCTTCCAGATGTAAAAGACTTTGAACCAGGAGAAAATGGCGAATCTCCACTTGCAAAACAAACTGAATGGATACAAACTACTTGCCCTAAGTGTGGTGGAAAAGCAACCAGAGAAACCGATACTATGCCACAATGGGCTGGTTCTTCTTGGTACTTCTTACGTTATATGGATCCACATAACCAAAATGCGATTGCTTCTAAAGAAGCTATTAACTATTGGGCACCAGTAGACTGGTACAATGGCGGTATGGAACATACTACTTTACATTTATTGTACTCCCGTTTTTGGTATAAATTCTTATACGATATTGGCGTTGTTCCAACCAAAGAACCTTATGCAAAAAGAACTTCTCATGGTATGATTTTAGGTTCTAATGGAGAAAAAATGTCTAAGTCCAAGGGTAATGTTATTAACCCAGACGACATTGTAAACGAATTTGGTGCTGACACATTAAGAGTATACGAAATGTTTATGGGACCATTTGACCAAACCGCACCATGGTCTATGGATAGTATTCGTGGATGCTTTAAGTTTTTAGACAGAGTATGGAACATGCAAGATATGCTAGTAGAAGGAGATACCTATTCCCCTACTTTTGAAAAAATGATGCATAAAGCTATTCAAAAAGTAAGTAATGATATTGAAGAAATGAAATTTAATACTTGTGTTTCTACTTTTATGACAATGGTAAACGAATTTTATCATCATAAAACCATTAACAAAGCAGAATTTAATACTTTTTTAACTTTACTAAACCCATTTGCTCCACATATTACAGAAGAGCTTTTTGAAACCATAGGAAATACCAAAACCATCGCCGAAGGAACATGGCCAACCTATGATGCTTCCAAAACCATTGATGAGGAAATAGATATGCCAATTCAAATAAACGGAAAAGTAAAAACAACCGTAAAACTACCTCTAGACTGTGACGAAGAAAAAGCAAAAGAAATGGTACATGCTAATTCTGTAATTCAAACAAATTTGGAGAATAAAACCATTGTAAAAGAAATTTATGTTAAAAATAAAATTTATAACATCGTAGTTCGTTAGAAAAAACCCCTTGCTTACCATAAGCAAGGGGCTTTTATTACAAATAACTATAAAACTTGAGAAGCAAGTTTTGCAAGCGGGCTTCTAACAGATTCTTTTTCTGTTAGCGTTACTTGAAAGCAATCTAGCTTACCTTTCATCTTTTCAGACGCATAGCTAAGACCATTGTTTCTAACGTTTAAGTCACGCTTATCAATCTGGCTTGGGTCTCCCAAAAGGACAATTTTTGTGTTTTCTCCGACTCTGGTTACAATAGATTTTACCGTTAATGGAGTGAGGTTTTGTGCTTCATCAATAATGATGAAAGTATCTTTAATAGACCTTCCTCTCATATAATTGATGGCTTCTGGTACAATAATACCAGTTTCTAGATAATATTTTCCATCTTCTTTGATGTCAAATCCATCTTTTTGGAATCCATTTTTCTTAGAATCTGAAGCATTGGTAAGGTTTTTTAGGTTGTCTTGCAATCCTCGCAAATACGGACCTATTTTACCACTTTCGTCTCCTGGTAGGTAGCCCATTTCTTTATCCATCTCTTGGACACTTCTGGTGTACAAAATTTCTTTATACAGCCGTCTTTCTATTACCTGCTCTAATCCACAAGCAAGAGATAAAAATGTTTTTGCTGTACCGGCAGAACCTTTGATAATTACCAGTGGAGCCACTTCCCATGGTTGCATCAGAGCTTCTATCATCATGTTTTGTCCCATATTTAAAGGTTTTACGCCAAATGGTTTGCAACTAAAGTATTCCAATGGATGAAATTTGCCTTCTCTATAGCAGCTGATAATGGATTGAGAACCATCTTTTAAGAAAACAAACATATTCTCATACAATTGTTTTCCTTCCAGTTCCGCTTGCACCTCTCTTTGGCTTAACTCTCTATTTGCTCTAAAGTAATCGATTTTCTCTTTAGGAATTTCTAGCACCATACGAGCTTTATACTGCTCATTTAGTTCTGGCAAAAGCTCATCTCTGAATTCTTCTGCGTGAATTCCTAAAGATTCTGCCCGAAGTCTAAGCGGAATATTTCTGCTAATTAAGACAACCTCCTCTCTTTGTTCTTTTAGTCCAAGGCATACCTGCAGTATCCTAGTTTCATACGGTTTAAGACGTTTTCCCTTTCCTGGGATTTTTACATCATAGAAACCATCTACAATACGCAGGCGGCTTCCATTTTCTTGCTTTACACCTTCTTCCGATACTAGCTGTTTAAAAGGAAATGTCTTAATATAATCTAAGACATCTTTTGCTCTTATAGCATCTTCGTCGTAGCCATTTCCTACTTCGTAGAGAACGTCCATCACATCCATAGGAATAGCTATGGTGTTATCAGAGCCAAGGCCTAGTAAAATATTCTCGGACCGAACTGCTCTTGGGGTTAGTACGAATGTCTTTTTCATACTCATCAACCTTTTATAATTATTTATAAAACATTTTTTGTCTGGTTAGCATTTGCCAATGTAGACATAAAATATTTTACATGCTACTATTATATCCTTTCTATGCGAATAATGCAATATTTTGTAATATTTTTGTAACATTTTTTTAATCTGTATGACACACAAATTCCACTTTTCTATAGTATAATAGTGTTGTAAAATTGTAAGTTACTAAGGAGAAAACAATGAGCATAGAAACCGATTTAAGAAAAGATGGTATTGAAGTATTGCAAAAATTGGATACCTTGCATATTAACTCCATTGCCAAAAATGTTGCAGAGAGCTTAGTAAATGGTCTTCCAGAGCTAAACTTAAATTATAATGAATTATTTATGAAATTATCTCGTTTAGATATGTACCTTGCCAAAATTCCAACCGGAATGGCAGAGGCAAATTATTGCTATGTCAATTCTTCCATTTATTTTAATCATATGGCAGATTTTTCTAAAGTAAATACCTTTGCTGTGCATGAATGTATTCATTATTTACAAGAATTGCGAAATAATAAAAATGTTGTTACCGGTCTTGGTTTATATAATTTTGAAACAGGACTTGCCTTAAACGAAGCTGCTGTTCAATTAATGACATCCAAAGCAGTAGGTGAGCCAGAAGATGAAGTAAAATATTATGATATTACCCTAAAAACAACAAGTCCCAATTACTACCCACTACTTTGCAATTTAGTAAAGCAAATGACTTATGTAACAGGGGATTATGCTTTATATACAAGTGCTTTTTATGGAACCAATTCTTTTAAAGAAAAGTTTTGTAATTTATGTGGCGAAAAAAACTATCATCGTATTCTTAAATTATTAGACCGCTTGTTAAATGCAGAAGAAGAAATTATCACCCTTACCAATACTTTGCAAAATATGGAATTAAAAAACAGTTCTAATAAAAAAATAATGGCTTCTATTGAAAAGCAAAAAAAATATATTCGAAATACGTATTTTGAAATACAAAATTTAATTTTGGTTTCTTATTTTGATACTTTATATAAACAACTATACACACTAGAGGACATCGAAAGCTATCGTTCTAGACTATACCATTATAAAGATTATATTGGAACCACCAATGAATATTTCTTTTTTAACGACTATTACCTATCTAAAATGGAAAAATTGGAAGCAAAAAAAGAAGCACTTCAAGGTAGTGCCTCCCTTACTTCTCTTGTTGCAGTAAAAGAAAGTAAGCTTTCTACTTTTTTTCGTACCATCAAAAATTTATTTCGAAAAAGCAAAAACAATATGGAATACGGAACCAAAAAAGAATAAAAACAAAACCCAAGCTTTGGGTTTTATTTTTTATTCTTCTATTTTCTTTTCTCTTATTTGTCTCATTTCTTCTAATACATCTTGATATCCTTCTTTACCAAAATCCACATCTTCTTTTACAAAGGAATATAAAATAAAATCGTGAATGGCGTTTTCATATTCTTTTACTGTTATTTGTGTTCCTGCTTCTTTACATCTTTGTTCTAAGATAGCAACATCAGGATTTAGAATATCTGCTGTTCCTGTAAAAACTACAATTGGACATAAGTTTTGCAAAGGTCCATATAGTGGGTCTACTAAATAGGTGTCTTCTTCTTTTATGTCTCTTCCATATTGTTCCCCTGCAAGTTTTAATGCTGGTTTTGATAACATAGGGTCTTTGGACTGCACCTCATCTATTTTTTGGTTTTCCATACTAGTATCTAGCCAAGGAGATAGTAAAAATAAGGCATCTGGCATTTTTCTACCTTTCTCCCCCATTTTTTCTAACAAGGCTAATGCTAATCCTCCTCCTGCAGAATCTCCCATCACAATCCATGTTTTATCTTGTTCGTTTTCTAATATTTTTTCATAACATGGCTCCATCATAGTAAATACATCTTTGTAGTTATATTTAGGAGTTAGTGGATAGTCTGGTACTACTAAAGTAGCATTGGTATCTTGTAATAGCCCTTCAAAAAATAACCAGTGCTCTTGCTTTAGTTCTGCCATATAAGAACCCCCATGAAGATACAAAATAATACTATCCGAATCTGTTTCTTTGTCTTTTTTGATAATAAATACTTTTCTCCCCTCTATTTTTTCTGTTTCTACAGCATAGCTATCTTCAAACCAATCGGGCACATTGGATACAATTTCTCCATTAAACAAATATAATGTTAGAAAAATTACTGCTACACAACAGGCAACAAAAACTACCATAGCAATGCGAAACCCAATTTTGTCTTTTAATTTTTTCTTTTCTTTTTCCATTTCTTTCCCCTTTAAAAATGAAATCTTCTTTTTAGTTCTTCCTTTAGTTCTTTACCACAAAATATAATGGTAACTAATATGGTAACAATAGATATGCCTATAGAAATAAGAATAAAAATTCCAAGTCTTGCAACAGAAATAGCTAGTAAAACAGCAGGTATTAAGCTCCATACAAAAATAATAAATTGATATAATGCGTACTTTGGATATCCCTTCTGATTGATAATTAAGAGTATAAGCATTGTTACATTGGCTATGGAAAGCACAATAGGAAGTGCCAGTCCAATAGACCATCCTTTAAATCCTATAATAGCATCTAATACTACTAACAAAATACTTACACAAATTGTTTGCACCATTACATGGGATGCAATATTGACATTTTTCTTAATAGAATACCACACCGTAATCCAACTATATAAAATACCAAGCATAACAATCCAAGACCAACGAAACTTAGTACCTACCAAGCTGTTAATAAGTAAACAAGTTCCTCCAACTAGTAAAGATAGTAATAGCAAGATTGTTACCCATAGATGACGTTTTTTCATGTTCATCACTCGCGGATATAGGCTATTTTCTTTGTTTTGATAAATCTCATTAGTTTGCATGGTATGTTCTATTTTTTCTGTTTGTAATTCATTACTTATTTCTTCTTCTACTCTATCTTCTTGTAAAATAGAAGTAATGGTAAAAGTGATATTATCTCCATAAGAACATGCTCCCACTTTTATTTTTTCTGCTTTTTCTGGTGCGATTAAAAAATAAAAGTTTTGGATATAAGGCTCACATTCTTTTAATACATTTATTTTACCAATATTGGAAAATGTGGTTGTTGTATATTTTGCTATTTCTTGATAGCTTATTTTTAAAGTAAACTTTTTTAAAAATAGCGGTAACACTCTTACTATCATGTTAGTTCCCATATTTACAGTAGAAGACATTGTTTTGCTAATTTCTTCTTTGGTAAGTTTGCTTTTAAATTCTCCTTTTACAAACTCTAAAATAGCATCTAGGTTATTACAGTCTATTTTTTTGGCATTCGCTTCTATAGTAATATACGAAAAAAAGTTACTAATGGTAGTAGAGTCAAAGTATTTTTTTAAATTAACGGGAATACATACTTTAATTGGTTTTTTACTAACCTTTTCCCCTTGGTAGCTACGATAAATTGCCTGTATTAAAATAGCGGTTAAATACTGTGTTACTGTTACTTTTTTTCTTCTACAGGTTTTAATGGTTTGTTTTAAAGAAAGATGAAAATGCGTTACCTTAGTAGCATAAAAAAGATTTCTTTTTCCCTTTAAAATAAAAGCTTTTTTTGAACTATTTCTCCCATGCAAATGCTTTTGATAGTATTTAATATAGCTATCTTCTGTATTTTGATTGTTAATTTCTATTTTACCAATTTCTTCTTTGTTTTGTAAATTTAGCCCATGTTTTAATTCTAAATACGTATAACAAATAGCTTTTAAAAACTCTAATGCTCCATTTCCATCGGTTAAAGAATGGAACATTTCCAAATTGATTTTGTTTTGATAATAGGTTACTTTAAACAAATATTCATTATTTGTTGTTTTATCAATATACTTACATGGATAGGTTCTTTCTTTTTCTACAATAGGTTTTTTGGGATTTTCTTCTAAATAGTACCAAAAAAATCCTTTTCGCATTCTTACTTTAAAAGAGTTATATATGGTTACCATTTTTTCTACCGCTTCTTGTAAAATATTTTCTTCCACCTCTTCTTTTAACACACAAGACAAGCGAAATACATTGCTAAACTTTCGGTTTGCAATAATAGGAAATAATTTTGCAGAATTATCTAACCTTCTCCACTTTTGTTTTGGTTCTTTTTCTTTCATGCTATCCTTCCCTTTTCTCACTTAAATAGCTATGTATTGCCTTTCCGGCTTCTCTTCCTCCTCTTGCTGCCCAAGCCACGGTTTGTTTTCCTCCTATAATATCTCCTCCAGCAAAAAATTTTTCCTTGCTGGTTTGATAATTTTCGTTTACTTTAATATATCCTTTTGAGGTAATTTCTAGCCCTAAAGTATTTACCACTTCTGCTTCTGGTTTTGCACCTACTGCCATTACTACTATATCTACAGGCAAAAAATACTCTTCTCCTATTTTATTAACTGGCGTTTCTCTTTTCTCTCCTTCTTGCTGTATTAGCTGTGTTGGAACACATTCTATTTTTTCTACTTTGTCGTCTCCTAATATGCGAAGTACATTGGTCTGGTACAAAAACGTAACTCCTTCTTTTTCTGCATCTTCCACTTCTTTTGCTTCTGCTGGCATTTGCTTTTTACTTCTCCTATAAATAACAGTAACTTCTTTTGCTCCCATTTTTTGAATGGTACGGCTCACATCCATTGCCACATTACCACCACCAATTACGCATACCCTTTTTCCGGTATAATCTGGGTGTTCTTTCTTTTCTAATAATTCATTTCCACCGTAGACTCCTACTTTCTCTTCTCCTAGTATTTGCATATTAGAGGAAATATTGCTACCCAAAGCAAAAAACACTGCATCAAATTTTTCTAGCTCAGAAACAGATAAATTTTTCCCTAGTTCTTTCTGGTATTCTACCGTAATTGGTAATTCTAGTATTTTTTGTATTGTTTTTTCTAACACTTCTTTACTTAGTCTAAACTCTGGTATTCCATGTTCTAAAATTCCACCTAAAGAAGCATATTTTTCAAAAATAGTCACCGAATATCCACATCTTGCTAAATACCCTGCACAAGAAAGCCCTGCAGGACCTCCTCCTACCACAGCTATAGTTTCTTTTTTCTTTGTAGTTTCTAACATAGGAATAGGATAATGGTTTTGTATTGCCATATCTCCCACAAAAGCCTCTAACTCTCCAATAGAAACACTTTCCCCTTTTATCCCTCTTACACAACTACCTTCGCATTGGCTTTTATGCGGACAAATTCTCCCACAAATAGGAGAAAGCACCGTTGTCCTACACAAAATCTCATACGCCTTTTGATAATTTTCCTGTTTTACTTCTGCAATAAATTCTGGAATATCGTTCCCTAAAGGGCAACCTTTGGAACATGGTTTTACCTTACAATGTAAACAATACTCAGCTTTTTCTTTTATCTCTTTCATACCATTTTCATCCTTTTTCTTTTTTTGCTATTGTATGTCAAGACATAGCTTCCTGTCAATGTATTTGACTCTTCGTTCTGTTACTGCTTACCATATACCCATCTCCTGTGCTTTTTCTTTTACCAGTTTTAAATCCTTCCAAAAGTCTATTTTTTTCGTATCATCACGCAAAAGTGCTGCTGGGTGCCATGTTGGCAAGTACAAAATTCCTTTATGTTCTATCCACTTTCCTCTTGCTGAGGTAATGCCATATTCTTTTCCTAGAATGTTTTTTAATGCTACACTTCCTAGTAGTACAATAATCTTTGGTTTTACTAATAGCACTTGGTTTCGTAAGTAGTCCATACATGCCATAGCTTCGTCTGCTTCTGGGTTTCTGTTATTGGGTGGTCTACATTTTACGATATTGGCAATATATAGTTTTTCTCGATTTATTTCTAGTGCCTGAAAAGCCATGTTCATGAGTTTTCCTGCTTTTCCTACAAATGGCACTCCCATTCTATCTTCGTCTGCTCCTGGTCCTTCTCCAATTAGCATAATGTCTGCTTGTTTATTTCCATCTGCAAACACAATATTGGTTCTTCCTTGTGCTAATTTACATTTTTGACAGTTTTTAATACTTCGCTCCAATTCTTCCCATGTTTGGTACATTTTATTTCCTCCTATTTTAGGCCAATAATTGCTGTATTTAATCCGTTTGCTTTTCCATCTGCCCTATAAGAATGAAATTCTTGTTTATGGCAAACGGTACAAATATTACTTTCTACTATATTTTCCTTTGGTATTCCTGCATTTTCTAATACTACTCTATTAATAGCAACCGTATCAATATTCCACTTTGGTTTTCCTTGCTTTTCTCCCATTGCTTTTATGTACTCTTCTTTTCCTTTGATAAATGGAAATGTTTCTATAAAGGCATCTGCTACATCTTTATCTACTTCAAAATGACATTGCAAAATACTTGGACAGCTGAATACCAATATATCTTTTGGGTTACAGTGTTTTTCTTCTCGCATTTTTTCTATTGTTTTTCGTGCAATTTGTTTTAGTGTTCCCTTCCATCCAGAATGAATATTGGCAATTACTTTTTGCACAGGGTCAAAGAATAAAAAGGCAATGCAATCTGCACTGGTGGTAGAAAGTATTACATTTTTCTCGTTGGTAATAAGCCCATCTACATCTGAAAATTGTTTTAAATAGCGAATATGTTCCTTTTCTAATTTTTGTGTTTCTACTATTTCTACCTTATCGGTATGGGATTGTGCTGGTCTTATGACATCTTCTACCGAAAAATGTAAACTATTTCCCAATTTTTGATAGCTTTCTTGTAAGTTTGCACCATCTTCTCTTGTTTTAAAATCTAAATTGGTACGTAATGTATAAGCATGTACTACTTCTGGATATTCTAATAGTTTTCGAAATTGTATATATTCTATTCCATTCTTTTTGGTATGTAATATGGTTTCATTGGATAAATTCATAAGTTTCCCCTTCTCTATTTTCTATATTTTCTTGGAACTCTACGGGATATGGTAGATAGCAATTCATATGAAATTGTTCCACATTTTCTGGCAAGTTCTTCTATTGTAATTTCTTCATTATTCCAAAGTGTTACTTCATCTCCTATCCTTACATCTGGTATATGGCTAACATCTACCATAAAATTATCCATGCAAATGGTTCCTATAATAGGTGCTCTTTTCTCTTTAATTAGCACATCTGCTTTATTCGATAACAGCCTTCTATAGCCGTCTGCATATCCCATTGGAATAGTGGCTATTTTTGTTTCTTTGGTTGTTTCATAGGTTCCAGAATAACTAATCTTTGTTCCTTTGGGAACTGTTTTTAAAAATGCTACCGTACTTTTTAATTTGGTACTTGGTTTTAAATTTATTTTTCCTGTTAAGCTTTCGTCTGGTAAATAGCCATATACAATAATTCCTGGTCTTACTAAGTTATAATAGGATTCTGGAAAATTTAAAATGCCACTACTTGCTGCTGCATGAACATATGGTATTTCTATTTGTTCTTTTTTTAAGCTGTCTAACACAGATTCAAATTGCCTAATTTGTTTTTTGGTATACTCTTCGTTAGTGTCTGCAGAGGCAAAATGGGTATATATTCCTTCTATCGTAACATGCTCTAACTTTCTTACTTTTTTAATAAAATCTAGCGTGTTTTCTGGAGTTAGGCCTACTCTTCCCATTCCGTGTGTCTACTTCTACATGTACTTTAATCGTTTTTCCTTTTTCTTTCGCAAACTCGTTTAATTTTACAGCAACTTCATATACCGAAATTCCTGGTGTTAGGTCATAGGCTACGGCTTTTTCCGCTTCTCCTTCTAATAGTTCATTTAGTACAATAATAGGCATGGTAACTTCGTGCTGTCGTAAAAAAATTGCTTCTTCTGCCACTGCTACTGCCACTCTTTTTATGTTGTTTTCTTCTAATACAGGCTTTAGGGGAAGTACTCCTAGCCCATAGGCATTAGCTTTTATTACTGGCATAAGCTCGGTATCTGGTCCTACTAATTTTTGTATTTGTTTGATATTATACGACACTGCGGATAAATCTACTTCTAAATAGCTTGGTCTTGTTGGTTCTTGCATATTTGCTACCATTTACTTGTTTCCTCCTAGTTTTTCTTTTATATTTTCTAATACGACTTGCTTGTCCCAATAAGGAATGTAGCGATAGGCATTTTTGCAACCTGCTTTATTAAATTGGCAAATGGATTTATACTCACAATACTGACATGCAGTTGTTTTGTCCTTTAATTTATAGTATGGCATAAGAGTAATATTTCCTTTTAACATTTCCTTCGCTATTTTTTGTATTAGCTTATTGGTATATTGTTGTAAATATTCAAATTGTTCTTTGGTAACACAACTGGATTTTCCCATGCTAATGTTACCTTCCTTATCTAAATACGCAGGAATTTTATCCGATGCTCCTGTTTGCAGGGTAGTATCCATTTTTTTAATAACCTCTACATCTGCTAAAATAAGGCCTTTCATTTTAAAACGTTTTCGTATTTCCTTTTCTATTTCTTCTTTGGTACTATTTCTACTTGTTTTTAAGACCGGTTCTATTAAATTAAAATACAAAACACCTGCCGGATTTTTTTCTTCTATTTTGCAAGCTTCCTCTAAATAGGTAAGAAGTTGCAAACGCAAACCTGCCACTACTTCGTTTACATCTAAATCTTTTACCGATGATTTATAATCAATAATACGAATATAGTCTCCTTTTTCTGTTTTTGCAATATCCATACGGTCTATTTTTCCTGTAATTTCTATTTTTTGTCCTTCTTCTGTGGTAAGTACCATTGGTTTATATTTGCTTCCTTGTTTAAATTCTATCTCATTACCTAAAATGGTAAAATCACTTTCTACCAAACTTTGTACAATATAATAAATAGATTGTAACAATACTTTTTTAAGTCGATTTACTAACACTTTGTATTTTGGCGTACTGGTAAATAGATAATTTCTAGGAATAGAAAGTTTTTCTTCTACTATTTTTTCTATTTCTGCTTGCATGTCTTCTAAGCTTAGCTCTTTTAGCGGAATTTGCTTTTCTGCAATACGTTCAAAAAATGTATCTATTACATCATGCATAAAGGTTCCGGTATTAATTCTTTCTACTTTTAATTTGGTTTTGGTAGATAGTTTTAATCCATATTGCAAATAAAACGAAAATGGACAAGCACTATATTTTTCCAAACGGGAGATGCTAGTTTTTAAAGTATCTCCATATAATCTATGTATCATATCCTTTTCTATTGGTGCTGGTATATTGGTATATTCCAAAGCCTTCATGCTATTTTGCAGGGTTTGCTTCCATTCTTCTTTTTCTAAAAAATATTGATATACGGCATACCATATGCTGTCAATTTCTTCTCCTTCTTTTTTCTTACGAATTTGCTGGAATAACTCGTTAAATACCTGTTTTTCCTGAAGCATTTCTACTTCTTCTTTTTCTTTGGTAACATCGCTTTGTTCTACCAAGTTAGGAAATAGCTTTTTAAGCTTACTAATTAATACGGATGGCCTTAATGCTTTTCCTTCACTATCGGAAGATAGATAGGAAATTCCGTATTTTTTCTTCTGCTGTTGTAAATGCTTTGTAAATATTAAAGTTTTCTTCGTATAACTGCTCTAGTGTTCCTTTTGCAAGTTCTATTCCTTTTTCTTTTAATTTACGTCTATCTTCATCTCCTAAAAATCCTTCTTCTTTGTGAATACTTGGGAAAACGCCATCATTTACTCCTAGCAAAAATACTGCTTTTACTTTATGACTTCTAGAACGCTCTACATCTCCCATTAGTACTACATCTTGTGTTGCTGGTATTTTACCTAAGGATGCTGTTTTTAGTCCTGTTTTTAATAATAGCAAGTAATTTTCAAAACTAACGGTTTCTTTTCCAAATACCATAACAAGTTCTTCTAGTACTTCTATTACTGTATTCCAACTCATTTCGTATAGCCCTGCAAGTTCTAGGTTTCCTAGTTTTTCTAGTTCTTCTGCTTTTGCTTGTAACTGCTCTTGTATGTTTTGTTCTAGTAAAAATAGATACAACTTTTTAGTAATATCTTCATAGGTTTTACTAGCATTCATTTTTTCTTTTAAGCTCACTAATGGCGTTATTACTTGTTTTCTTACCGCTTTTACTTTTTCTATTTCTTCTTTTTCGGATTCTGTTACTTCTCCAAAGTTCCATTCTCCTTCATACCATTTTTTGTATTCTATTCCTAAGGCTAAAGTGTATTTTTCAAATAGGTAGATGTCTTCTTTGTCTAGCTTTAAAAATCCGGATTTAACATAGTCCATTACCGAATCGTAACTCCAATTTTTTGCAAATATGCTAAGTAGTGCTAACATATATTTTACAAAAATATTTTGGCTTAAATCTTTTTTCTCGTCTACAAATACAGGAATTTCATATTCTTCTGAAATTGCTTTTACTAATCCAGAATAGGTACTAATATCTTTGGTAATAATGGCAATATCTTGGAAGCGATACTTTTTTTCTTTTACCAATTTGATAATTTGTTTTGCTACTTGTTCTACTTCCGAATATGGGTTTTTGGCTAAAAATAGAGAAAGGTTTTCCACATGTTGTCCATATTTTTGATATTTGGTAGCATATAAATTGCCTTCTAAATATTGTAATTCTGGTGTTTTAAAACGATATTTTTTTTCTAACTTAACTTCTGGTTCTACGGTAACTCCTACTGCTTTTGCAATAGCAAGTATACGTTCTATTGTTTTTTTATTATCATAAAAAATGTCTTCTTCTTGCACTCCTTCTTGCCATAGACTATCGGTTGTAACGGTAATGGTTACTCTTTTTGCCATTGGTAACAATTTTTCTATAATTCGATATTCTTGCATGGTAAAGCCTGCAAATTCATCAATGTAAATAAGGGTATCTACAAATTGTTGGCTTTTTTCTATATTTTGTACTAATTTATCTAAAGTATCATTTTCGTCTATATAGCCTTCTTGTAAATAGTTTTGATATTCTTCGTATACGGTAGTAAGGTCTTTTACTTTTGCTTGCAAATAGGTATCTTCTAACTTTTGGCTTACCTCTTCTAGTTTTTGAGTAGAAATACAATGTTTTTTAAACTCGGTAATGGCATTTTCTACTACTTCTATATTTTCATCTGAATTTCCTAAAAAGGTTAAATTCTTTTTTTGTTTTCTTAAAATGGCATCCACTAACATGGATTTTCCAACTTGAGAAAGGGTCGTATCGTTTGCGCCCCCTGTTTCTTGCATAATACGATATGCCATACGTGCAAAGGTTAAAACTTCTGCTTGCAAAACTGCTCCTTCTTTTACCTCTGCTAATAATTTATTTTCTGCTGTAAAAGAAAACTGTTCTGGTGTAATAATATAAATTTTGGTATTTCCCTTTTCTATTTGCTCTGCTATTTCACGATAGATGTAGGAACTTTTTCCGTGTTCCGCTTCTTCCATAAATAAACCTTAAACTCATTTGTTCTCACCTGATTTGTATTATATCATATTCCTACAAAAAAGGAAACCAAGAATTCTTTGGTTTCCTTTTTGGAGCTAGAAGATCATATTCCAATGTACAATTCCCTTGCACACAGCAATATATCCCGCTAGAATTAAGAATGCTAGGATAGCAGCAGTAAGAAATTTTATTTCTCTTTCTCTTATTTGCTGTATCCACCGGATAAACAACGTTACTAACAGCCACATTATTCCAATTCTTAACATTTCTACAGTCATACAGCTCCTCCTCATATAGTAGCAAATTTTAGCCTGCCGGAATATTATAGCACGTTTCTTTGCTACTTGCAATGTGTTTTAAAAATTATGTTAATTTCATTTATTTATTTTTTATTATAACTAACTTTTTATAAATCACCTTAATTTTTTTATTCTTACTTTTCCTTCTTCATCTTTTACGAAATATTTGGCAATAAAATGAACCCTCTTTATAAATGCTTTGTTTTTATAAAGAGGGGCCATTTTTCTTTTTATTTGTTATACTAATTTAGATATAATATTGGTCTAAATCCATAATTAAAGTCATCTGCATTTGTTCTTGCTCCTGCACGTTTACTTGTACTATTATTTGATCCTCCTTGTGCATAACTATCTCCTCTTGGCACGCAAGAATAATCATCTAATCCTGTTGCAGTTTCTGTTGTCCATTCTTTTAAGTTTCCACACATGTCATAAATATGACATACTTGATCTGTTGTTGTTCCAGTATTCTTTAGTGTCTTTACAGAAGCAGATTGTACAGAATATCTTGTCTTGCTAGAACATTTTTGGATAAATACTAGTGCTGTATCCCAAGCAAAACTATTGGTTAGGTCACTTGTAAAATAGCTATTTCCCTTATACATATTTCTACATGCATATGCAGCACTAGATTGTTTTACATAGCTAAATAAGTCTCCATCTTCTCTATCATATTGGTCTCCTCGTGTATTGGTAGATACTTTTGAATATGGTACAAATGTATCTACATTTCCTCCATTCAAAGAACCAGAACGATAACTTGCTTCATATCGTGCAATATAATATCCTCCAGCAGCTTTTGTTTTATTTTGGAAATCATTAATATTAATTGGTCCTACATTTCCATAAGATGTTTTACCTGTACTTCCAGAACCATTTACTTCTATATATGAACTATTAATTTTTTGGCTTGCACTATATGGACTTGATGGTGTTCCAGAAGAATTAAAAGTATATCTTCCTAAGGTTATATTTACTGTGCTTCCATCGCTTTTCTTTACATTGCCTACCGGTACCCATACAAACTGGTTGCCAATGTTATCTTGTATTACAATTCCTTCTTCTACTTTAGTTCCTTCAATTACTTTAAAGCCATTTGGTATCTTAACTTTATTTCCTAAATCGTCGACTACTACTTTATTTCCTCCTGTTACTGGGGTAGTAATGTCGGATACATGTGGTATATCTTCTTTTGTTGTTCCTGTTACTGTTTTTTCTATATCGTTTCCTGCTTTATCTGTTACTTTTACTCCTAAGGTATACGTAGTAGAACCTGCAAGTCCACTAAAGGTGTACGTATTTCCTGTTCCTGTAACATAGCCTTCGCTATTTTTCTTGTAAGCATAACTTGCAATTCCGGTTTGTGCATCATTTGCTGTTACTTGTACTGTAATGGAGTTTGACGTTGTTGCTGTTACTATAAATGCTGAAATGGTTGGTGCTGTTTTGTCTTCTATCTTAACACTTGCTTCTTGTCCTGCATTTATTCCATCTGTTAATCTTGCAAATACTATATCTCCATGGTTTAGTCCGGTTACACTTGTTCCGGTTGTCCACTGTCCTTCTGTTATATTTCCTTTTTGCCATTCTATGGTGTAACTGGTGTTCGTACTTATTGTTATGCTTGCTGTTCC
>CAKNOI010000009.1 GCA_930990125.1 uncultured Clostridiaceae bacterium
TATTTTTAATATCTTTTTATATTTAATATTAAATTTTATTCTATTTTAAATTATCTTTATTACATTATACAAGTATTTTATAATTAATATAGTACTTTATAAATTAGTTTTTATTACATAGAAAAAAAGCACCTGTTAAGATGCTTTTTAATGTAAATAATATACATCACAATTACTTAATCTTTTTACATGCTCTATATTGTTAAAGTTTAAATATTGTTTTACTTGATTAGATATTATTTCATTTTCTTCTTCTTTTTCTTGGTTAATAAATAAAAGAATTCCTTTAGATATGTCTTTATTTTTTACTATTGACTTTATCGTATTTTCTGTGACAGATATATCTTTTGCAATATAGGATTCATTTATTTGGGAGAATAGTAGAATATCATCTAAGAATCCTCCTTTTTGTGTATTATATAAGTATATTGTAGGTAGGTTTAGTTCTCCGCTTACTTTTTGTACAATTTCTTTTTTATCTCTATATAATAACTCTGGTTCTAAGTGAAAGAATACAGGTGCTAGTATTAGAAAAATACATAGTACTGTCATAAGTATGTTGCTTATTTTTTCTGTTGTAACTGCTTGTAATAGGCGGTATATTTCATATAGTACAAGAATGCTTAAGATTCCACATACAGGTACAATATATCTTAGTACTCTCCATGGAGAAGCAATGGTTGCCATTATAAAGAAGAATAAGGATGGTAACCATAGAATGGTTAGCATTTCTTTTGTTTTACTGGTTTCTTTTGGTATTGTTATCTTTTTTATTTTGCTGTACAGGTAAATTCCTAATGCTATTAATAAGAGTATAAGTAGTGAACCATTAAAAGCGTAATAATTTAATGTATATATTTGTAGGGCAAAACTTATTGGTATTTGAGAAATATCTTTTAAGTTTTGCATTACCCCTTTTCCTCTATATCCAAAGAATATGTGTTCTATGGAGTATGGAAATAGGAATAATGATACCATTCCAGCAAGTAATATGGTAGTAACATAATATAACAGAGCTTTTTTATTTTTTTCTTTTATATATTTATATACAAATAGAATAAATAACATTGCAATATAAAAGATATAATAGTAATGGGTAAGAATTCCTGCAAGTACTGTAATTCCTATTGCAAATAATAATTTTTTAGATATTTCTTGTTTTTCCCACAGCTTCATGTGTAAATAGGATGTTATTACAATAAGTAAAGTAGAAAGTGCATACATTCTTATATATACTACGTTACTTAATGATGCTAACAGAATAGACGAAAGAAATGCAAGTAATAGTGCTTTTATTTTATAATGCTTTTTGTTTTCTAATATTTTTTGTAGAATAAAATACATCACTATTGTTATGGCAGCATAGATGAAAATATTTACTGTAATTCCTATCCATTTGGAAATATGCCCTTTTGCTATTCCCATTGCAAATCTTAGTAGCAAATAATATAGTGGTGGATGTACGTCATTTTTTTGGTTTTCATATACTGGAGTATAATTTCCGACATCTTTATCTTGGACCGCTAAATAATCTGCATAATATTCTTTTGTATGCCATGTGTTAAAAAAATCGCTATTTTCTTGTATATCTATTTTATCGTAGTTTGCCAGTCCATAAGAATAGACTTCATCAATGTGTAAGTATGCTTTTTGTGTTCCTACATAGATATAGAGAAGCGTTTGTAGTATTAAAAATAGAATAATTATTGCTATTTCTGTTTTTTTATTTTTCATTTTTCTACCCCATTTTTTTATTTTGTATTATAACTATATTCGTTTTTCTTGACTTTGTCAATTCTCTTTACTAATATGTTTGTTTTTTCTTACCATTCCCTTACACTCTTGTTGCTAACATTCCTATTAAAAATCCGCATATATTTCCTATTGCTGTCATTCTTCCTTTATAGAGGTTATTCGATTCTGGAATTAATTCTCCAGATACAATGTATAACATTGCTCCTGCTGCAAAAGATAAGCAGATGGCAATTACCTGCTCGGAAATATTTCCTATAATAGCTCCAAAAAAGGCTCCTATTCCTGTGGTTACTCCAGATAAAATGACATATAGCAAAACTTTTGCTGGGTGCATTCCTCCGTTTTTCATAGGGACTGCCATAGATATTCCTTCTGGTATGTCATGAAGAGCTATTGCTAACGCTAGAGAATATCCTAGATTAAGGGAGGCTTCAAATCCGGAGCCTATAGCCAAGCCTTCTGGGAAGTTATGCAATGCCAAACCAATACTAACAATAATTCCCGTTTTTAGTAATGTGTTTCCTTTGCCAGATACATGCTTAATATTAAATTTTTTTTGTACTAATATATCACATACAATCATGGTGGCTATTCCTAATAAAAGACCAATGAATATATTTCCTAATCCTGTTAGTTGTAATGCTTCTGGAACCAAGTCAAAACAGACTATGGCAAGCATGAGTCCTGAGGCAAAGGATAAAATAAAGCTTAAAAATTTATGTGATGTTTTTTTAAAGGTAATTCCTAAGATTCCTCCAATTGTTGTTCCAAAGGTACCAAAAAATAATCCTAGGAGTGTTGTTTTTAATAATCCGCTCATAAAAAAATTTCCTCCCAAATAAACTGTTTATTCTAGTTTATTGTAAGGAAATCTTTTTTATACCTTTATTCTTCGTCACCTTTTAGTTTTTCTGCTCTATCTGCTGTAATTAAACTATCAATCATTTCGTCTAAGTTTCCATTTAAAAAGTCTTCCATTTGATAGATGCTTAATCCAATTCTATGGTCTGTAATTCTACCCTGTGGGTAATTATAGGTTCTAATTTTTTCACTTCTATCGCCATGTCCTACCTGGCTTTTTCTTTCATTCGCTATTTTTTCATCTTGTTCTCTTTGTTTTATTTCAAACAAACGGGAACGTAGCATTCTCATTGCATATTCTCTATTTTGTACCTGGGAACGTTCTGTTTGACATTCTGCTACCATTCCTGTTGGAATGTGAATTAATCTTACCGCAGAAGAGGTTTTGTTAATGTGTTGTCCACCTGCTCCGGATGCTCTAAATACTTCCATTTTTACATCGGCTGGATTAATCTCTACTTCTACATCTTCTACTTCTGGAAGTACGGCAACTGTTACAGTGGAAGTATGAATTCTTCCACTACTTTCTGTATCTGGAACTCTTTGTACACGATGTACACCGCTTTCGTATTTAAGTCTACTATAAGCTCCTTTTCCGGTAATCATGAAAGATATTTCTTTATATCCCCCAAGTCCAGTTTCGTTTTCATTTAATATTTCTAATTTCCAGTGTTTTCTTTCTGCATACATGCTATACATACGAAATAATGTACCAGCAAATAAAGCTGCTTCTTCTCCTCCTGCTCCTGCACGAATTTCACAGATTACGTTTTTATCATCATTTGGGTCTTTTGGGAGTAATAATATTTTTAGTTCTTCTTCTATTTTAGGTAATTTTTCTCTTGCTTCTTCTAATTCTAGTTGTGCTAGCTCTTTTAACTCTTTATCGTCTAACATGGCTTTTGCTTCTTCTATTTGCTGATTTACTTTTTTGTATTCTCTATATTTTTCTACTAATTCTGAAATAGAAGCATGTTCTTTCATATATTTTTGCCATTCGGATTGGTTTGCAATAATTTCTGGGTCACTAATGAGCTTCGTTAACTCCTCATATCTTTTTTCTACTGCGTCTAATTTTTGAAACATAACATTTCTCCTTTATTGTCTAATTTACCTTTTCTATTATACCTCATTTTTCCATCCATTTCAACTTTATTTTAATTCTATTTTGTGAAATGGTACCTCAATGTTTGTTAGTATTTCTTCTTCCCTTTTGGTACAAGTAAAAATAAGAATTTGGTGGTTTGATAATTCTTGTGCCATGTATGTTAAAATGTTTTGTAATCGCTCGGTATCAAAATAAGCAAATGCTTCATCTAAAATAATTGGTATTCTTTCTTCTGTTATTTCTTGTAAAATAGAGAGGCGTAAGGATAAGTATAACTGGTCTATGGTTCCAATACTTAATATGTCAATTGGTACATAGTTTCCATTTTCTGCTTCTATGGACAAGGTATTATTTTCTTTTATTGCTACATTTGTATATTTTCCTCCTGATATTTTATCAATCGTATGGGATAAGTGGGAGGTAAATTTAGGAACTACATTTTGTTTCATTTCTAAATAGGCTTCTTCTAGGATATGAATTACAAGCTCTATTTGTTCTTGTTTTTGTTTTAGTTCTTCTTTTCTTTCTTCTAAATTTTCTAGTTCTTCTTCTAATTCTGTTATTTTTTCTAGCTTTGGATAAATATTTTTTTGTTCTACTTCTATTTTGTGTAAATTTAATTTATCTTGTTCTATCTTCTCTTTTATGTTTTCTTGGATTTTTTCTATACCTTGGATTTCTTCTATTGTTTCTTTTCCTAAGCTATTTTGATATTTTGCTATTACTTTTTGTGTTTCTTTTTCCTCATTTTCTGTCATAGCTTTTTTCAAGTCATCTATTTCGGTCTTTTTTTCTTTTTTATTTTGCTCTAGCAATTCTATTTCTTTTTCTTTATTTTGGATGTCTATTTTTATTTCTTCTAAAATGCTATTTGTTTTATTACTATTCTCTTTTTTCTCCTTTTGGCTTTTTTGGGCTAATATCCAAATAAGATATAGAACATCCAATACAACAAAAATAGCATTTACTATTGTATTTTTTATTAGCACCAAGGATAAAATAGTAAGGAACACTAACACCATAAAGGAAATAAAATAAACTTTATTTTGGGCTTTTTGTTTTTCCTTTTTTTGTACTTCTCTTTTTTGCGTTTTTTCTGTTAGTAGCTGTTTCATTTCTCTTAACTGCTTTGTAGCTTGTTGTTCTTTTTCTTCTATTGTTTTTTCTATTTCCTGATATACCGTTATTTTTTGCCCTGCTAATATTTGCTCGTCTTTTATTTTTTGTATTTCTGTAGCAAAGTGGTATTTTAATGTATTCTTTTCTATTTGCTTTTCTAGTGTTTCTTTTTGCAAAATATATTCTTGTTCTCTTTTTTGGTATTCTTTTAGTTCTTCTTTTTCTGCTAGTATTTGTTCTATTCTATTTTCTACTATATTAATAGGTTTATTTTGTGTTCTTGTTGTTCCAATATCTTCTGTTAATCTTTTATTTAATTTATCTACTGATTTTTTATAGGATACGCTATCTTCTCCGGTATTTACTAAATTGGTTACTTTTTGTAGTAAAGTATTTTGTTCTTCTGGTTTTAGTTTTACTTCTTGTTGCATGGAAACAAAACTGGAAGTAAATAGATTTTCATCTATTTTTGTTTGTTCATAAAAGAATTGATTTCCTTTTGTCTTATCAATGGGAAATTGCTTTGATATATCTTCTTTTTGTTCATTTAAAATAGTTACCGTCTTTTTTTGAAAATTACGGAATAGTTCATATTTTCTTCCATTATCTAAGGTATACTCCATGGTTCCAGAGTATTCTTCCCTTCCCCACGGAGTAAATTTTTCCATGTCTGATATTTCTTTCCCTCTTTTATTTTTGGAGGCTCCATATAACATGGCAACCATATATTTTACTAAGCTAGATTTTCCACTTTCGTTTTTTCCCTCTATAATGTTAATACCATCGGAAAAAGTTATCTCTTTTTGTTCTAATTTTCCAAATCCATTTACTTTTAGTTTATTGATTTTCAAGAATCTTACTCCTTTCTTCCTGTTAAAGCGTCTAAGCCTATTTCTATCACATTTTGCATATATTCTTCTGAATAATTTGCCTTTTGTTCTAATACTTTTCGTACAAAAATTCCTTTTAAGGTATTTTCTGTTTGTAAGGTTTCTAGATTATATTGTATTTTTGTTTTATTTTTTATTTTGATAATATTTTCTACTTCTATTTGTTTTAGGAGTTCTAAAGTATTTATTTCAAAATTCCTTGTTCCCACTAAAACTATTTTGTACAAATTTTGTGGTTCTAGTGATACACTTTGGATGTGCTCTATTACTTCTTCTTTAGAGGTATCCTTAGAAATGTCGATTGGTAATTCTACGTATTGTTTTGGATCCATACGGATAAATTGAATTTGCTTTTTGGTTTTTGTGATGTCTCCTACTAATATTCCGTGCTCCCCTAGCTCATCAAATCCTAATGCTATGGTAGAACCTGGATAAAATATGGTTTGATTTTCTTCTTCTCCATAATTGGTTTTATGAATATGCCCTAGGGCAACATAGTCAAATCCTATTCTTTTTAATTCTCCTTTTGTCATAGGATTATATTGTCTATCCTCTGTTCCTCCTTCTAAGCTACCATGGGTAATACATATGTTAATTTTTTCTGGATGTTCTAATTTTAATTCTGAAATTGGATTTTGAAATCGATAAAAATCGTTAAAACCAAAACCATAAATAGAGCATTCTGGCTCTTCTATTTTTTCTAATTTTTCTGTAAAAATATGAACATTCGGGCTCCATGGATAGGTTTGATAAAAAGAATTTTTTAAATATGGGTCATGATTTCCTGGTGTGATATATATTTTTGTATTGGGTATCGTCTGGAATAACCCATTAATATAGGAAATGGTGCTTTCTCTCGCATAACCTTCTTCATATAAATCACCTGCAATAAAAAAATAAGGAATATCCTCTTTTTGTATATACTCTACTATTTCTTTTACTACTTTTCTTTGCTCTAGCCTTCTTTTTTCTCCTAACCCTTCTACCTCATTTAGACTAGTAAATGGTGTATCTAAATGTAAATCAGCCATATGTACAAATTTCATTTTCTTCTTCCTTTCTTTGGTTATGATTATACCGATAAACACGAAAAAAGTCAATTGTTTTTAAAACATTTGTTTTTATTTTTAGCAAAAAAATAAGTGGACTTTTCCACTTATTCTTATTCTGTATCATCCTCCATAGAACCAAATAATTCATCAAATTTGGCTTCCAGTTCTTTTTGAATGTCTTCGGAAAATGGTTCTTCTACAGGCTCTGTTTTGTTTTCCAATTCTACTACTTCTTCTTGTGGTAAAATAGGCGCCTCTTCCTCCATTTTTTTAGCTTTTTCTTCTTTTTTAGGAGGCTCCGTATCTTCAAATAAATCGTCTAAAGATTCTACTTTTAAGTCTGGTTTTGCTTTATTTCCAGAACCACTTTCTTGATAGGGATTATATGGATTAAATTTTCTCCATCTACCTCTATCTGTTTCTTCCACTTCATTGTGATTTAGTCTAACCATTGCTAGTTTTTTTGCAATTGGTTTTTCAAAATAATAATATTTTTTTGCCTTAATTGGTTTTATGCCTTTTTCAAAAATAATACAGTAATCATTATCAAAACGTCTTAACTCGTCTGGGGTAAGAAGTGCTCTTCCCATAACTTGCTCTGATTCGCTACTTCCTTGTTTCCAATTTTGTCTATCACGGTTAATAGAGATACTTTCCCTTTGAATGGTTTTTTCTCCTAATGCCTTAGAAAAATATTCTACTGTTTTTTGTGAGTTACTTCCTAAAAATACATGTGTATCACAGTTACCAATAATAGTTTCAAAAGAATCTTTATATACTGCTTCTAATTGGTCTAAGTTTTGTAAGATAACACTAAAGGATATTTTTCTACTTCTACTGGTAGAGATTTTTTTATCAAAGTCTGGTATTCTACCGATGTTAGCAAACTCATCTAGAATAAAATAGGTTGGCATTGGAAGTGCTCCTCCATTTTCGTCTGCAAAATCGTATAAATGTTGTATCATCTGTGAGAAGAAAATGGTTAATAAGAAATCATATGCTGTATGGGTATCAGAAGAAATAACATATACAGCTGTTTTTTTGCTACCTATTTCTCTAAAATCTATGGTATTGGTAGAAGTTACTTCTGCTATTTCTTCGGAATCAAACTTACCTAATTTAGATTGCAATGAGCTTAAGATAGAACCATACGTTTTTTCTGGTGCTATTTCGATAGATTTATAGTATCTTCTTGCTGGATGATCATAAGGAAGCTCGTTCATTAATTCTGTTAATAAATTGCTACCACCATTATTGTTTGCTGCTCTTACTAATTCAGCACAGCTAGCTAAGTTTTGCTCTTCCTTTGGTCTTTTTGCAATTAAATAATAAATAAGTGCTTTTAATAACATCTCTGCCATGTCATCCCAATATGGATCAGATGCATCTCCTGTTTGTTGTCCTTTTACAATGGTATTGGCAATAACGTCAACATCTAATTCACTTCCAATATGGAAAATAGGATTATATCCATCACTATTTTGTGGTCTTACTAGGTTTAATACTTTAATTTCATATCCATTGCTTTTTAAATAACCTGCTGTTCTATCGTATAATTCTCCTTTTGGATCTGTAAATACATAAGAACCCAGTAGTTGTGATGCATTGGGAATAGAATAGGAGGCAGATTTACCAGAACCAGAACCGTCCAACTACTAATACGTTAATATTACCACGTTTATTTACTGGTAGATAATGGTCTTCTGCTAATAAGATACCTTTGGTTTTACTAAGTAACTTATATTGCTCTCCATGTTCGCACCAAGCACTAGAACCATGTTCAATATCGGTATATTCATTTTTTGGCATCGCACGGACAAGTCCAATAATACATACTATTGCGTAAAATATGGTAAAGATTCCTAATGTATTTCCAAAAGTACCTATATAAGTATCGGAAAAAGCTTTTGAAATTGTGCTAAAAGGGGATGTAATATTGGTTGGTACTGTTTGTAGTAAAATAGCAAGGTCTAATTTTCCTGTTTGTGTTGCTTCTACTATGCCACACGCCAAAGGCGCAACAAATACTATGGTAATTAAAACCCATAGTATTACAATTACAATAAAGCTGATTCGATTTCTTTTTAAGGCTGCTTTTAATTTATAATTCATTGCTCCACACCCTTTTCTTTTGTATTATTCGCCTCTTCCTGTACCGGTTTCTTTTTTTAGTTCTTTTGGTTTTGAACCATTATATGCATTAATTTCAACACAGCTTTCTTTTTCTGTTACACCTGAGAAACGAAATTCTCTTCCTGGAACGGTTGTAAATATGTATTTTCCGTCTTCTCCTTTTATTTCTATTGGTGTAATTCCTGTTAGTGCTATTTTATCTCTCATTCCTGCTGGCTTTTGTTTTGATTTTTTGGCTACATTTGTAGACATTTTCATCCTCCTCTATTTATCCTCTCTTATTTCGAATGCGAAATAAGATTTATATGGCTTTAATTTACACTTTCCTTTAATTTCATTTGTTTTTTCATCAAAATATAATACTGGTTTTACTTCTTCTGTTGTTTCTGGGTCGATAATAGATATTGGTCTTTTTAAATTTGGAGTGTAAGGAAAATCTTTATATTCTGTTTCTTCTTCAGAATATAAAGTATCAAATTTAACTGGGATTGGTCTTTTGGTAATGCGAACTTTATCTCCATATAATAGTCCCATATTTACTACCACTTTATCTTTTCCAAAAGATAGAATTACCAACTGATTTCCTTCTGGAGACGGGTTGTCCACATAAAATGTTTTCTTTTTACCTTCTCCTCTTAATTCTTCTGTTGACTCTAGTCGTTCTACTGTATATTTTGGGAATTTATCTAAGTACTCCTTTTCTGTTTTATTTACTTGATAAATGACAGTATTCACATCTTTTGGGTCTGTGATGCTAAAATGTTTTCCTTGCATGTTTTCCATTTTTGCACTCTCCTTTTCTATGACTTTTCATAGTTCATCTTTTGCTATAACTACCTATTATTATAGCTTGTTTTGCTGCATTCGTCAATATTTTTCGCTAATTTATGTTAACTTTTATGCTTCGTATTGTTTTCTCGGGTCAAATTTAGATAATTCTTTCATTTTTTCAAATAGTTCTAACTCTTCTTCTGTTGGACGTTTTGGAACTACAATTTTAATTTCTGCAATTAAATCCCCTCTAGAACCTTTTCCATCTTTGTATCCTTTTCCAGGAATTCTTACTTTTTCCCCACTTTCAATTCCTTGTGGTACATAAACAGAAACTTTATCATCGATAGAAGAAATAGATACTCTTGTACCTAATACCGCTTCCCATGGTGTTAGGTATAAATCGGTAACTAAGTCGTACCCTTCTAAGCGGAAGGTTTTACTGTTTTCAATTTTTATTTGGATAAATAAATCCCCATTATTTCCACCATTTTTTCCATTTTTTCCTTGTCCTATTAAACGTATTTTTTCTCCATTACGAATTCCTGCTGGTATTTTAACAGTAAATGTTTTCATTTTACCTTCCACGGTTCGTAAAGATATTTTCTTTTCCGCACCATAAAACGCTTCTTGAACAGAGACTACAATTTGTGTTTCTACATTATCTCCTTTTACTGGTATTTTTTTCTTGACATTTCTGCTAGTAGGTTCTTCTACTACTTCTTGCATATTTCCAAAAAACATATGAAAAAAATCGCTTGTTCTAGATTCTGTACTTTTCGTTGCTTCTTGCTGTTTTGCCTTTTTTTTGCCGATATTGGCATTCCATATTCTATCATATTTTTTCCTAGAAGCAGTATCGGAAAGAACACGGTAAGCTTCGTTAATATCTTTAAATCGTTCTTCTTTTTCTGCATCTCCTACATTGACATCTGGATGGTATTTTTTTGCGAGCTCTCGAAAATTGGATTTAATTTCATCTATTGTTACTTTATTGGTATCAAAATCTAATATTTTATAATAGTCTTTTATTATCATTCCAACATCCTCCCATTTTTAAATGGCAAGCTTATTATATCATAATAAACCGTAAAAAGAAACCTATTTTAGCCTATTTTTCAAAATTTCATTTCTGGTTTCTAAGGTAGCAGGATGAATCAATTTATCTTCCTTTATTTTGGATACCAATTCTCGATTTAGTGCATATAGCATTGCTTCTTCTAAATTCGTTTCTGATAAAGATTTTATCTTTGGTAAATCGTCAAAGGTTCTATTTTCTTCTGTAATATCTGCTAAATAGATAATCTTTGCTAAAGTATCCATGTCTGGTGCCCCTGTAGTGTGATAAGCAATAGCTTTTTGTAGTTCTTCATCAAATCCATATTTCTTCTTACAGATGTCTGCTCCTATTTTTCCATGTAATACTTTAGGAATTTCTCTTTCTATAGGAGATAGCTGTATGCCATTTTCTTGGGCATAAGCAAAAATTTCTTCCTTTGTCATTTCTTTTGCAATATCATGTGTTATTCCTGCAAGCTTTGCTTTTTCTATGTCTACTCCATAGATAGCTCCTAATTCCGCAGCTCGTTTTTCTACTCCTAAAGAATGTTTATATCTTTTTTCGGAAAGGATATGTTTTACTTCTTCTCTTATTTGTTCTAATTGCATCTTTCTCCCTCTTTTTCTTCTAAACTAAGCAAAAGTAATGTATCTATTAATTCTGGATAGGATAGCCCCATTTGCTCCCATAACTTTGGATACATACTAATACTAGTAAATCCTGGCATCGTGTTAATTTCGTTTAAGATAATTTGCGAATCGCTCTTTCTTACAAAAAAATCCACTCTTGCTAACCCTTTTCCATCCACCGCACGGAATGCTCGGATAGCCATTTTTCTTATTTGTTCTTCTATTCCTTGTGGTAATGTTGCTGGAATTTCTAGTTTGGACTGTGCATTTTTATACTTGGCATCAAACGTGTAAAATTCTTCGGCAGGAAGTATTTTTCCTACACTTGAAGCTTTTACTTCTTTATTTCCTAATACGGCACATTCTACTTCTAATCCATCTATGTTTTCTTCTATGACTAGTTTAGTATCATACTGACATGCGTTTTTTATCGCTTCTTGTAACTCTTCGTTATTTGCTGCTTTTGTAATTCCTATACTAGAACCAGAATTGGATGGCTTCACAAAAACAGGATACCCTAAATTTTCTTCTACTTTTCCACAGATTTCCTCCAAATTGTGGATTGTTTCTTCAAAATTAGGATGAATTTGTGCAAAACCATTCTTTCTTTTCTGAAAATAGAGATACTTTGCTTGTTGTATTTGTGCTCTTTCTATTACCATTTTGGTATACGCCTTATCCATTCCCAAACTAGAACTTAAAACTCCACATCCTACATAAGGAACTCCTATCCATTCTAATATTCCTTGAATGGTGCCATCTTCTCCTCCTTTCCCATGTAACACAGGAAATACCGCATCTAACTCTTGCAGATACGCAATAGGATTTTCTATTTTTTGAATAGGTTCTACCGTATCACCTATTGGTAAAATTTCCACTTTAGAAATTTCCTTTTGGTATTCATACCACTCTCCCTGCTTAGACAGATAGATAGGAAATACCTCATATTTCGTTTTATCCATGTGTTTTATTACCGATGTTCCGGAAACCACGGAAACATCATGTTCTGTAGAAATGCCTCCAAATAGCACACCTATTTTTTTCTTTTTCATATTGCCTCCTTGCTATTTATTTAATATAATCTACGATTTGATAAAACTTCATAGAATTAGAAGCCTTAATCAGTACATTATCTTTTTCTGTTAAGATAGTGTTTAACATTTTAATCGCTTCTTCTTTGGTAGCAAGATATTTTACATTTTCTTTTGGCATACCTAATGCTATGGCTTCTTCTGCAATATATTTTGCTAAACTTCCTACCGCTAGTAAAATATCAATTTTGTTTTTTACTACTTCTTCTCCTACTTTTTTGTGAAGTTCTACCCCATATTCTCCTAATTCTAACATATCTCCTAGTACCGCTATTTTTCTGTTTTTTAAGCTTCCTAAGTATTGCAAAGCAGATTGCATAGAATCTAGGTTAGCATTATAAGCATCATTAATTAGTGTAATATTATCTCTTATTTTTTCTATTTCCATTCTATTTTTCGTTAGTTTAAAGTTTTGAATTCCTTGCTGTATTTTTGCCATTTCCATCTGATAATAGTCTCCTACGGCAATACTACATAAACTATTATATACAAAATGCATTCCCGGAACTGGAACGGTAATAGTGTATTTTTTGTTATGTATGGTAATTTCGTAAGTACTCCCCTCTTCTTTTGTATCAATAGCTTTTGCCATATAATCACTTGGATTTTCGATTCCATATGTCACAACAGAAAAATTGGTAGCATTTTTTTGCTCTTCTGCCCATTTGTGTAATAAGTCGTTATCATTATTAACAAGAACAGTACCGCCTTTTTCCATTCCTTCTAATATTTCTAATTTTGCTTTTAAAATATTTTCACGAGAACCCAAATTACCTATATGAGCTGTTCCAATATTGGTTATAATACAAAGGGTAGGCTTTGCAATATTGGTTAGGGTACGTATTTCTCCAAAATTATTCATTCCCATCTCAATTACCATAGCTTCATGATGGTCTAGTTTTAAAATTGTTAATGGAAGTCCTATATGGTTGTTTAGGTTGCCTTCTGTTTTTAATACATCAAATTCTTCTTCTAATACACTTGCCACAATATCTTTTGTACTCGTTTTTCCTACGCTTCCGGTAATAGCTACTACTGGTATGTTATATAAGCTTCTTTTATAACTAGCAAGCTGTTGCATGGCTTTTACTACATCTTTTACTTTGATAATTGCTTTGCCTTTATAAGTTTTCAGGATTTCTTCTGGAATATCTACATCTTGTACTAACACACCTGATGCCTTTCTTTTTAAAGCCTCTTCGTAAAACTGACTTCCATTAAATTTTTCTCCTTTTATTCCTAAATAAAAGTCTCCTTCTTCTATGGTTCTTGTATCTTTTGAAAAGGTTTTAATAACCGCTTCTTTTTCGCCAGATAGTAAAACTCCTCCCGTTACCTTTACTATTTGCTCCACCGTACAATCCTTTTGATTTCCTTCCATCTTTTCCTCCTAGTATATCTTATTTTCATTTGCTAAATTATATTCCATAATACTATCTTTTGGCAAGAGCTTCTATGTGAAAAAAGGAAAGCAAGGGTTGCTTTCCTTTTTTAATGAGTTAATGTTCCGTTTGGCGTATTTACAATAACCAAAATATCCTCTTCTTTTCCGGTTTCTGCATTAATATAAACCAAAAAGTCTGTATCATCAATTCTTCCCTTAAATTCATAGCAAAATAGTTCTGTTTGCCACTGTGTTGGTATTACTGCCATTCCTTCGCTAAGAATTTCCAAATTTTTATTTAAACTCTTTTTTGCCTCTTCTTTACTTATTTTTGGCTGTGCTAAATTTCTTTCGGTGTGCGAATTCAAATATCCTGATGTTTCTATTCCCATAATTTGTCCATTATCCAATGCTATTTTTAACTTTACTAAGTCTGGATACATTGTAACATCGTTTTGTGTATACGCATAATTAATGGTTAGAATTCCTTCTTCTTTTAGATAATACGTTTCTTGCATGTCTGGGAAACCATGGTTTGCTAAAAATTCTTTTCCTTGTGCTATAGCATCTTCAGTAGAAATATTTTCTGCTATTACCTCTCGGTTATAGTTCATAAATAAAATATGTCCACCTTTTTTGGTAATAGAAATGGTAACAGGATTTTCGGTATCTGCTTTTTGTTTTACATTAAAATCATAACTTGGAATATCTCCATTTTCGGATTCTCCATTTTCTGTTATTTCTTCTATTTGGTCTTGTCCCATGAATTCTATCACTTTTTGTTTTGCCTGTTCTGCAGTAATATCTTCTCCGGTAAGTCCTTTCTTTTCTGTGCTTGTTAAATGTTCGGAAAAGGCTCCGTCATAAATAAGTCCTGCATATTCGTGAAAACTTTCCTCTAACGAACTAAAACTATCTTTAGAAAGATTACTTACCTGTTGCGCAAATGCTACACTTCCTTTTTTAGTTAATTCTCCCCAACTGATTCTTCCTGCATTCATATCGGCGGATAACTGATTTAATGTATTTTCTAACTCGACACTATAATCATGCATTTCTTGCAAATTTTTTAAATCTTCTTCTGTTAAGGCTTCTTGGTTAATGTTTTTTCGTGATAGTGAAAAACTATAATCACTTACTTGATTTAAAAACTTGGCTGTATTGGTAAGCCCTTCATTGTCTATTGGCAATTGTGCAAGATAGGCTTGTGCCAAATTAGCTTCTCGCCATACATGAGTTAGAGTTTCTGCTCCACGCTCTGGGGTAGAGGAAATAAGTGCCTTAGCAAGATAAGTTTCTACATTCCCCACATAATCTACAAGTTCAAAAAATGCCATATTATATTGATTTTCGCTTGCCAGCCTAAATTCTTTTTGTTTATGATACGTATATACCCCAAGTACTGCAATAACTACAAGAGTAATTACTAAACATACTACTAATGTAAGCATATGTCTGTCTTTTAATCTTTCTTTCCAATCTTTTAATTTATTCAAAATTATCTCTCCCTTTCTATTTTATCTACAAAATCTATGCTTTCCAATTTGTTTAATTAATGGTCTTGACCAAATCCATTTGTTGGTTGCTGTGTCTGGGTTAAAATAATAAATAGCACCACCAGTTGGATCCCAGCCATTCATGGCATCTCTTGCTGCTTTATAAACTGTAGAATCTTCTGCTATAGGTACATTAATTTGACCGTCTGCCACTGCGGTAAAAGCTCCCTTTTCATAAATAACACCGGCAATGGTATTCGGAAAATTAGGATTTTTTACACGATTTAAAATAACTGCTCCTACTGCAACTTGTCCTTCGTATGGCTCTCCTCTTGCCTCTCCATTAATTGCTCTTGCCATAAGTTGAATATCTGACGTGTTTCCAGCTCCACTTGCTGCTAATGTAACATTATTTTCTTCCTCAGGAAGTAATGCTAGAATAGCTAAAATGAGAGCGAATAATAGAAAAACGAATACAATCCATTTAATACTTGCTTTCAAAATAATCCTCCTTTTTCTTTCTCTTGTTATTTTTATTTTGTTTCTTTTTTAGAAAATTATTCTTTCTTTTGCATTTTTTCTTATAAATTTATTAATTTTTTGAAATTGACACAGAAATATGATACAATACAGTCACTTTTATTAAAGGGGATTTTTTTATGAAGAAAATTTTAATTTTTTATGCATCTTATGGTGGAGGACATCTTTCTGCTGCTAAATCCATTTTTAATTGTTTCAAAGAAAACTATGAAGATGTAGAAGTACAAATGATAGATTGCGTAAAATATATTAACAAAGTACTGGATAAAATATCGGTAACAGCCTATCAAGAAATGGCTAGAAAAGCCCCTTGGGCTTGGGGAAAAGTATACCGTAGCTCCGGCAAAGGTGCCTTGTCTAAAATTAGTTCTACTTCTAATAAAATGATGTCACATAAATTAAACCATTTGTTACAAGAATGGAAACCAGATATTATTATTAATACCCATCCCTTTGCTTCCCAAATGTGCAGTTATTTAAAAAAGAAACATAAAATTTCTTCTATCCTTGCTACTGTTATGACAGATTATGCTCCTCATAACCAGTGGTTAGTAGGAAGTGATTACATGGACTACTATTTTGTTGCTCATGAAGGAATGAAGCATGCCCTAATAGAACAAGGAATTCCTCCAGAGAAAGTATATGCCACTGGTATTCCGTTATCCAATCGTTTTTTACAACACTATAACAAACAAGAAATTGCAGATTCTTTTGGACTTGACCTCTCTAAAAAAATTATTCTATTTTTTGGTGGAGGAGAAATGGGATTAGGAAAAGAAAAAACCGTTGCAGTTTTAGATGCTTTAGCACAAAACTTTGAAGATATTCAAATTATTGCTATTTCTGGTAAAAATCAAAAAATGAAAAGAGCTTTTGAAGAAATTGTTTCAGAAAATCATAAAACAAAAGATATTCATATTTTAGAATATACCGATAAAGTTCCAGAATTAATGAGCATTGCTACTTTAGTAATCACAAAACCCGGAGGCCTTACCACTACAGAAAGCTTAGTTTCAGGACTTCCTATTGTTATTATTAATCCGCTTCCCGGTCAAGAAGTAGAAAATGCAGAATTCTTAGAAAAACAAAATGTGGCTATTTGGATACAAAAAGAAGATAACCCAAAAACTGTACTTACATCTCTTTTACAACATCCAGAAAAGTTGCAAGAAATGAAAAAAAATGCAAAATTGCTTGCTAAAAAATATTCTACTTACGATATTTGCAAGACATTATTAGGGCCTTCTAAACATCTAGAAAGTAATAGAAAAAATGAAAATTTAAGCGAATAGAAAAACATACACCTCATATATTCTTAAAGAAGAGGTGTATGTTTTTTATAACTCTCTACGGCCTTCTAGAGCTTTGCTTAATGTTACTTCGTCTGTATATTCTAAGTCTCCTCCTACTGGGATTCCATGTGCAATTCTAGTAACCTTAATTCCTAGTGGTTTAATGAGTTTGGAAAGATACATTGCTGTTGCTTCGCCTTCTACTCTTGGGTTCGTAGCAAGAATTACTTCTTTTACCGTTCCATTCATTAATCTTGCTAGTAATTCTTTTATTTTAATATCATCTGGACCTATTCCATTCATCGGAGAAATAGAACCATGAAGTACATGGTATTTTCCTTTAAACTCATGTGTTCTCTCCATTGCCATAATATCTCTTACATCTTCTACCACACAAATTACTTCGTCATTTCTTGCAGGATTGGAACAAATAGGACATGGGTCCGTATCAGAAATATTGTAACAACAAGAACAATATTTTAAGTTCTTTTTGGCATTTATAATTGCAGAAACAAATTCTTGTGCCTCTTCCTCGGAGGCATCTAACATATGGAAAGCAAGCCTTGCTGCTGTTTTATGTCCAATGCTTGGTAATTTTTCAAATGCTTCTATTAGCTTTTCAATGGAAGGTGAATAATATTCTGACATTACTTTACACATCCTTTAGTTCTACATTAACCCTGGTATATTATATTTACCCATTTGTGCAGCTTGTGCACTATCTACTTTTCTAAGTGCTTCATTTACGCAAGTTAAAATTAAATCTTGCAACATCTCTACATCTTCTGGGTCCACTACTTCTTTTTTTATGGTGATTTCTTTTAGTTCTTTCTTTCCTGTTACTTTTACTGTAATTGCTCCGCCACCTGCTGTTGCATCAAATTCTTGCACGGCTAATTCCTCTTGTGATTTTTCTAGGTCTGCTTGCATTTTTTTTGCTTCTTTCATAAGGCTATTTAAATTCATGCCTCCAAATCCACCCATTCCTGGGAATCCTCCTCTTTTTGCCATTTTCTTTTCCTCCTTATTCTATAATATCAATTGGGATATCAAACCCCTTAGCAACATTTTCTATGGTATTACTATCTTGCTTTGGTTCTATTTTTGTACTTTTTCCATCAATATATTGTATTCTCATTTGTTTTCCACATTCCATGGATACTAACTTTGTAAGTTCTGCAATACTATCTTGTTTTTCTAGTACTGTTTTACCAAAAGCAGTCATTCCATTTGGAAACTCAATTCCAATTGTCATATCATTTAATTCTTTCGCATTGGTATGAATTAAATTAGTATATAACATCATTTTTCCGTTTTGTTTAAGCTCATCCATTACCTTTGGCCAAAATTCTACCGGTTTTGCATTATCCAGCATCGTATCTGATTTTTTAACTGTTGTATTCTTTTTTACTGGTGGATTTTTGGGAACTACTTCTTGCATGCGAGTATTTCCTTTTTCCTCTGGTATTGTTTTTACAGAAGACAACTGCTTTAATGTGTTTTCTAAGGTACGTACCCTAGACTCTAATGCCATTATTCTACTTACATCTTCCCCAGAAGGAGCAGTTTCTGGCTTAAAGCTAGGCATTTCTTCTTCCATACATAGTTTTATCATTTCAGATTCTACTAAAATGGTCTTTTGTGAAGACCATTTCATTCTATTTTCCAAGTCAGAAAGTGCATAGATAATAGAAAAAATCCTATCTTTGGTCGTATGTTCAGCTAATTCTTTTATTTGTTCTATTTCTTCTTTTCTATATAATGTTAATGTTCCATTTACTTTATAAATTAACATATCTTTGGTGTATTTTATCATTTCCCATACTAAGTTTTGAATATCTTTACCATCTTTCAAAATTTCCTCTATTGTTTGTAGGCACTTTTCTGGGTTTTTGGTTACAATACATTCCAACATACGATATAAAAACACCGTTTTTGGAATTCCTACCAAATCTTTTACTTTGTCTGCTTCTACTTTTGTGTCTCCATCTTGAATACATCTTTCTAAAATACTAAGTGCATCACGCATACCACCTTCTGCCAGTATAGCAATGGTTTGCAGAGCTTCTTCTGTAATTTCTATATTACTTTCGTTACAAACAACGGCCAATCTTTTTTGAATATCCTCACTTGGTATTCTTTTAAAATCAAATCGTTGACAACGAGAAAGAATCGTTGCTGGAAGTTTTTGTGGTTCTGTTGTTGCTAAAATAAATTTAACATGCTCTGGTGGTTCTTCTAATGTTTTTAATAAAGCATTAAATGCCCCTGTAGACAACATGTGTACCTCGTCAATAATATATACACGATATTTCGCAAGTGTTGGTAAAAAATTTACTTCCTCACGAATAGAACGAATATCTTCTACACTGTTATTGGAAGCTGCGTCCATTTCTACAATATCGGTTAAAGAACCAGAAAGTGCTGCTTTGCAGATTTCACATGTGTTACATGGTTCTCCCTCTATAGGGTTTAGGCAGTTAATTGCTCTTGCTAAAACTTTGGCAGCAGATGTTTTTCCTGTTCCACGTCCTCCATTAAAAAGGTAAGCATGTCCTACTCTTTCTGCCATAATTTGGTTCTTTAGTGTCCTGGTAATGTGCTCTTGTCCTACAATTTCAGAAAATGTTTTCGGACGAAATTTACGATATAGCGCTGTATAAGACATTTTTTTATTTCACTTCCTTATTTACAAATAAGCTGACCTCTCTATGGAAAGCATTTTCACATAAAAATTACTATTTATCGCTGCTTCCTTCCGGATCTGACGAGGTTCATAGGTTCCTATTGAAATGCTTTCCATACAAAGGTCAGCCTCTTTTCACTTTCCTTTTGTATTATATCTTGTTTTTAGTATTTACGCAATAGCATTTATACTTTTTTCCCATTTTCTTTTTCTAAATATTCTTTGAGCTTATCTACTATGTTTCTATCTACGTTTTGGTCAAATTTTCTAGCAAATAAAAATTCCGAATGAATAAGAGGTTCAAAATCCTCTAGACGGTAGATATATGGAGTCCCTCTTTTCCAGTCAATAGACCTTAAACAAGAATGAAAACTCTCTCTTCTATCAATATCATAAATATCTTTTCGAAATTCAGAATTGTAGGCTAGTGTTTGCATGAATATCTCATCACAACAATTAGAAAAACGAAAATAAGAAGTAATCTCCTTTTTTTGACTTAATACATATTCTGCAAAAGTATGTGGAATACTTACCCAGTTTGCTCCATATTTTATTTCTATGTTTTTTCCCCTTAATCTGTTTACTTTTAATCTTTTTTGTATCCATAAAGAAACTCTTTCTAGTGCTCTGGCAGGATATGCAATCCATTTTTGTTTTCTTCTTAAATATTCCTGAAAAAAGTGGTATAATTCCATTCTTTCTAAAATATGGTTTTCTTGTATAAATTCATCTTCGGAAAAATTAATAAATAATTTTCCGTTATTTTCTTCTATTCGCTTGCAAATCGTATTATTCGGCTTAATTGGTAAATCCACTCCAGAAAGGTAATGATAATAATCATGTTTTCCTTTTACCGCTTCTTGTAACAAAGCCAGTTCACACTGAATTTGTGAAAAACCTCCCCAATTTACTTTTCTTCTTTTTACCAAATATAACTTGGCCTTTTGGGGAATTTTTTGAAGTGCTTCGGTATCTACTCCTTTTGTTTTTTTATCAATATGTAAATAAATCGTATTTCTTTCATCATCTAATAAATGTAGTAATGTTTCTAGTACATAAAAATTATTATGTGCCATTACTAGATACGCATGTTTTAGCATATTTCCCCTCCCTTCTGGAAGATTTTCTTTCCTATTCTGCTAAACGAATTCTTTTATAAATTAAATTGTCCTTTTCTGTTATATCTTTTGTTGTTGTTCCCTCTGTTAAAATATCACCACTTGGTAAATCTAATGTAATATAGGTTTTATAGGCTGCATCTGCTAATTTCATGGTAAGGGCAAAAGATACTTTGCAAGTAATATCTTCTAAAGTAATATTTCCTTTCGTTAAAATTCTACCATCATGGATAATTTCTTCTTCTTCGTTAGAAAGATACTCTGCTAAATCTCCATTCTCATAACGAATTGCTAAAACGCCTCCCTGATTTCCTATTTGTAAATCCTTCATACTATCTTTGCTAGCACCTTTATACTCTAACCTAGTATCTACCAAATATTCCTCACTATGTACAAATGTCCTTCCTTCTAGGCTATTTGGCATATATTTACGAAGACTTCCTAATCGTGGTTCTTGTATTACTTTAAATTCATCTAGAATAATTTTTTGAATATAATCTGTTTTGTCATATTCTTCGTTTTTGGCAATTTGAATATAGACATCATTATTTTGTACTAAATCAAAAGCCCATTTATTTTCTGTATTTTCTTTTTTTAGCCCCTCTGCTGTACTAACAATGGTAATATTATCAATAAAAAAGGGCAAATTGGTTTCTCCTTCTACCTGATATTTTAGAATCATTAAAATAGAAATAATGATAAGTAAACCAATAACAGAAATAAATACATAAAATTTAATGGTGTTTTTTTTCGATTCCTCTATCTCCACTTTTCTCCTCCTACTTTTTCTGTTTTAACTCTCTTAATTCTTTAAAAAAAGTTTTTAACATTGTTTTACACTGTTCTTGTAGTAAACCGGTTTCTACCTCTACCTTATGGTTAAACGGGTATTCTAGTAAATTAAGAACCGAACCACATGCTCCTGTTTTTTCATCCATAGTTCCAATATAAATTTTTTGGATACGAGATCCGGATAATAGCCCCTGCACACATAGGACAAGGCTCTAGTGTAATATACATTTGACAACCTTGTAATCTCCAATTTTGTAACTTTTTTTGTGCCTTTCGAATTGCCAAAATTTCTGCATGGGAAGTGACATCTTGATGGGCTTCTTTTAAATTATGCGCTTTTGCGATAACTTTCCCATCTTTTACAATCACAGCCCCTACAGGAATTTCTAATTTTTGATACGCTTTTTTTGCTTCTTTTAAAGCAAGTTTCATAAACTCTTCTTCCATTTTTTTACCCAGTTAAACTTTAAATTTATATACAATAAATGGTGTACCTAGGTGGACTCGAACCACCATCGCCCGCTTAGGAGGCGGGTGCTCTATCCTGCTAAGCTATAGATACATCTGCTTTTATACTATATCAAAAAAATAAACATTTGTAAACCGTTCTATCATTTTTTCCATGATCAAAAAAGTATTTTAATCACGTGGACTTTAAATGCGTTCTACTATTAAACAGTAACATGAATATCATTTTTTTCCTACATGTTGCAAACCTTTTTAAAACAGTGTACAATAATACAATAGTATTAGTCTTACAAAGAGGTGTATTTCATGCAAATTCAAAAAATATTAAGTTATATGCGAAAAGCGATTGATGATTATTCTATGATACAAGAGGGAGATAAAATAGCAGTAGGACTTTCTGGCGGAAAGGATTCTATTACCATGTTAATGGGTTTAAAAGAATTACAGCGTTTTTATCCTCATTCTTTTTCTATTGTTGCTGTTAGTGTAAATCCTGGATTTCCTTTTTTTGATACTGCTTTTTTACAGTCTACCTGTGATACCATCGGGGTAGAATATGTGGAAAAAGAAAGTCATATTAAAGAAATTGTCTTTGATATTCGTAAAGAAAAAAATCCATGTTCTTTATGTGCTAATTTAAGAAGAGGTATTTTAAATTCTACCGCTATTGAACTTGGGTGCAACAAAATTGCCCTTGGTCATAATGAAGACGATGTGTTAGAGACTTTTTTACTTAATTTACTATATACAGGTAGCATTTCTACTTTTGCTCCTGTTAGTTATATGGATCGTTCTCAAATTACCCTAATTCGTCCACTTATTTACGCTCCAGAAAAGGAAATTCAAAAATGTATTCGAAAAAATAACATAGCAGTTATGCCAAAGACTTGTCCAATGGATGGAGTTTCCAAACGTGAAGAAATGAAAGAACTCTTAAAAAGCCTTCGTTTCAATATTCCTACCATTCGTGCCAACTTATATGGTGCGATTAAAAGAAGCGATATAAAAGGTTGGAAAATAGAAAAGTAATGTTGGTATAATGGAACAAACCTTAGTGTTTGTTCTTTTTTTGCGCTTTGTTTTTATTTTGTTATTTTAACTACTTCCATTTTTCGCCAAAATTTGTTCATTAAATTAATTTATATTTTTTGAATATCCGGCAAAATATTGGAAATACTACATTTAGGAAATTTACTATGCTGTCTTATCGTTCATTATCATTGACCAGTAAGACTGTTATACTTATTTGTAGTGTTTTATAGGGAGGTCGTAATATGCGCAGGAAAAAGAAAGAAACAGCCAAAATCAAAATGATTAACAAAGTTGTTGGCAGAAACTTTAGAAAATACAGACGAGTTGCCGGACTTACCCAAGAATCTATTGCAGAAAAAGCAAATGTAACAATTGAATACCTTTCCAAACTAGAAAATGGAACATATAATGCAAGAGTAACCACTATTATTGATTTATGTAGAGCAGTATCTATTACTCCTACACTACTATTAGCAGATTTTTTTACTGATAAATCAAATGGCATTAGTGAGGTTATTTTTGAAGAAGTAGATAAACTTACCCTAGAAGATCAAAAATTAGCACTGGATTTTATTAAACGTTTGGCACGTGGCTAACTATTTTAAAAAAGCCCAGCTTTATTTGCTGGACTTTTTTTATTGTATAGGAAAAATCGCCAGATTTTTGCAATACAACAAGGTTAAGTTTCCTTGGGCTGTGCGGTTTGCAAGGCAAACCTGTACATGTGGCGAAGCCACTTTTCTTATTGTACCATTTCTTGAATAGCTTTTGTTAACGCTGTTAATTTTTCTTCTGCATCTTCCATAGATGTTCCTTTTACCCCTGTGTAAAATTTTATTTTAGGTTCTGTTCCGGAAGGTCTTACAGCTACCCATCCATCCTCCTGTAAATCATAGTACAATACATTTGATTTTGGAAGTGTTATCTCTATTTTTTCGCCTGTTTTGTAGCATATTCCTTCTTGTGTTTGATAATCTTTTTTAGCAATTACAGCATTTTCTCCTATTTTTTCTATCTTACTGTTTCTTAGGTTTTCCATCATTTGTTTTATTTTTTCTGCTCCGTCTGCTCCTTTTAAGGTAATAGAAAATAAGCCTTCTTTGTAATATCCATATTTTTCGTATATACGCAACATTTGGTCCCATAAGGTAAGCCCTTGTGCTTTATAGTATGCTGCCGCTTCGCAAAGCATTGCTACCGCAGAAATAGCGTCTTTATCCCTTGCATAAGTACCAATTAAACAACCATAACTCTCTTCATATCCAAATTGGTACGTGTACTCATGAGTTTGTTCTAATAATTTAATTTGTTCTCCAATATACTTAAATCCGGTTAATACTTCTATTACATGAATTCCATATTCTTTTGCAATCGCTTCTGCTAAGTTAGAAGACACGATAGTTTTAATAAGCACTGCATTTTCTGGTAAAATACCTTTTTCCTTTTTTTGTGACAAAATATATTCTGCAATTAATAGACCAGACATATTTCCAGTAAATGGCATGTATTCTCCTGTTTTACTGTTTTTTGCATATACACCAAGTCTATCTGCATCTGGGTCAGTTGCAAGCACAATATCAGCATCTTCTTTTTGAGCAAGTTCCAGTGCCATTTTGAATGCTGCTTTATCTTCTGGGTTTGGCAATGTTACAGTTGGAAAATCTCCATCTGGCATTTCTTGCTCCTTTACGATAGATACATTGGTAAAACCTAGTTCTTTTAAAATTCTTTGTACCGGCATTCTTCCTGTTCCATGAAGTGGAGTATAAACAATTTTCATGTCTTTTTCTTTTTGAATTACTTCTGGGTTTAACACTAATTTTTTTAGTTCTTCCATATAAGCATCATCTATTTCTTTGCCAATAACATGGTATAACCCTTGTTTTACTGCCTCTTCTTTGGATATGGTTTGTATTTGTGCATAATCTGTTACTGCATTTACTTCTGCAATAATTTGTTTATCTTTTGGACTTACAATTTGTGCACCGTCTTCCCAGTATACCTTATATCCGTTATACTCTGGTGGGTTATGACTTGCTGTAATAACAATACCTGCTATTGCTTTTAATTTTCTTACTGCAAAGGATAATTCTGGCACAGGTCTTAAAGAATCAAATACATAAGTTTTAATTCCGTTTGCATTTAAGCAAAGTGCTGTTTCCTCGCTAAATTCTTTTGACATATGTCTAGAATCATATGCAATAGCCACACCTCTTGCTTCTGCTTTTTCTTTTTTGATAAAATTAGCCAGTCCTTGTGTTGCTTTTCCTACCGTGTATTTATTCATACGGTTAGTTCCTACACCAATAACACCACGCAAACCTGCTGTGCCAAACTCTAATGTTTTATAAAATCTATCTTTTATTTCTTCTTCGTTTCCTTGTATTTGGGCTAGCTCTTGTTTAGTTTGTGCATCAAAAAAGGGGTCTGTAGACCATTTTTGGTATTCTTCTTTATAATCCATCTTTTCTCTCCTTTTACTCTTTTATTCCATAAAATGCTTTATAAAGTGCTCTTGCTGTTTCTGGGCTATCGGTTCCTTCTGCATTTTTTACTGGAGCAAATTCTTCTTCTCTTTTTACTCGCATAATAGCCATTGTATCTATTTTAGAAAATGCGTCAAATAAAAAGGTTTCGAATTTATAGGCATTTGGTTTTTCTGCTACTACCCAGTTTCCATTTTCATCTAAATAATCTGACTTTTTAAATGCTTTATGGTAAGGAAGTTTATTTTTTCCTAATTCTTCTAATACTTGTATATGGAACATATTACACAAAATATGAGATTCTCCATATACTAGTTCTCCGTGAGCTATCTGTAGCTTCTGCCATTTCTTTTGAAATTTCAGTATATTCAATTACACTAGGTTTTCCATTCTTTTTACAAAATACGCCTACTCTTTCAGAAGGATTTGCTTTTACTACACTTTTTCCTGCTGCAAGTGCATTCTTCTTTATCGTAAGACCTATTAAAATTGGGTCTACCATTTTTACTAAAACATTATCCACACCACCAATAAATACCCATTTGATGCCATTTTCTTTCATTTGCTCTACTATACCATTTCTGGTCATAGATTCAAACACACCACCATGTCCATCTGCTGCTTCTTTTATGGTTCCATCTTCTTTTAATACAATGTGTCCGTTTTCTAAAAGCATAGGAAGTTCTCCTTGCATAAAGAAATGTATACTTTCTTTTGGATAACCAAAATAGTTATGACTTTCAAAAAATTGTATGGTTTCTTCGTTATTCTCTTTACTAGTCATTAGATACCAAGGAATCACTACTCCATATTCTTCTTTTGCCTTTTTTAGGGTATCGCAAAGAATTTCAAAAATAGACTTATGAGAATCAAGTCCTAAATCAAAGGTCCCTTTTGGTCCTTTATGACCTAGTCTTGTACCTTGTCCACCTGCCATGGTAACAGCAGCAAGTTCTCCATTTTTAATGGATTCTACTCCTATTTTTTTATATTCTTCTTTTTCTTCTTTTGTCATTTTCTCTTTATCCACATAAGCAATAGGCTCTATCTTTGCCTCTTCTACAGCCACTTCTTTTTTAGCCATTTCATAAAGTTCTTCTAGCTGTTCAAAATCTAATGACAAAATTTGTTTTACTAATTTTTCTTTGTTTTCTTGAGACATGGTATCATATTTTATTAGTACCTGCTCTTGATGAAACTTCTTTAGCTTTTCTTTTGCTAATTTCAATTGTTCATCCATGTTAAATCTTCCTCCTAAAAATAATTTTTTTCCCCTAAATAAAAGTCTTTTTGGTAGATTTATCTTATATCAAAAAAAGTATTTCGTCAATAGAAAAAAAACAGGAAGCCCCCAGTGCTTTTCCCCCAAAAATTAAGATTTTATGTAGATATTTGATTAAAAAAGAAGTTGTCCGAAAATAGGACAACCTTCTTTTTTTCTTTAATTTGCATTTTCCATTGCTTCTGTTTCTTTTCTGTGATATCCTGCGAACATTTCCTCTATTTCTTTTTCTCCGGAGGTGTTTAGCACTTTATCGTGCATGTCTAAAATAGTGTTGATGTTGTAGTTAAATTGCATTACTTCGTAACAGTTAATTACTTTTACTTTCTTTCCTTTTCCTGCAAGTTTACGAATGTGCTTTTGCATGTAGTTTTCTATATTGGTATTTACTGCGCCTATGTATTCGTTTGTTCCGTTTACAATAATAATGGTTTCATTATTGTTTTTCATCGCTTTATCTAATAGTTTTTCTATCTCTTTATAATTTACTAAATTACGTTGTTTCCAATAAATGGCTTTTATTTTTTCTTCATTTTTGGTATGTAATCTGGATACTAATTCTGTTACATTTTTCTCTATTTCTTGTTGGAGTATCGTTTCTACATTTACGTTATTTTCGATTTGTTTGTTAATATATGGTAGTAGCATAGTTACCATATGCCACTCACTTACATAAAAACTACAAATCTTTTCCAATGTTTCCTGATTACTCATCTTTTTTATCCCCCTACACTTTCTTTTGTTTACATGGAAGATTTTACCATCATGTAATATAATTGTCAAGAAAATTTAATATATTTTTACAAAAACTTTTCGACATATAGCAAGGCTTAGCAAAGCATACTGCTGTAAAATACTGGTATTTCTGTTTTTTTATGGTTCTTTTTTGTAGTTTTTTTGCTGACTTTGTTTTGTAATATTCTTTTCATAAAATTTTGTTTTTTTATGAAAATTTATCTTTTTCTACATTTTCTTGCATTTTTAACCATAATGAATACTGTTTCTTTTGTAATATTTCGTTCTTTTGTAGGAATCATGTATATTTTTTTTAATTTGGTTAATACTTTTATTACAGAAATTTATTTACAATTTAGTAAAGAATTATTTTACATAGAAAATTTATGTTTAGGAGGTAGTGATGAAACATTTTTTTAAATTTATGAAAAAAAGAAATTGTAAGGTAATTTTCTTTTTATTGTTTTTACTTACATTATATGTTTTTGTGTCTGCTTATTCTTATGTGACTGCAGTGTCTTCTCAGATAGAAGATAGCGTGTTTCGTCTTCATGTTCTTGCCAATAGCAATTCTAAGGAAGACCAAGACTTAAAGTACAAAGTTCGTGATGCTTTACTAGAATACATGAATACACTTTGCAAAGATACTACTTCCAAAGAAGAAGCTATGACTATTGCAAAAGAACATGAGCAAGATTTTTATCAAATTGCAAAAAATATTATTTCTGAAAATGGTTTTTCTTATGATGTCAATATTCAAATTGGAAATTTTCCTTTTCCAACCAAACAATATGGAGACATTTCCCTACCAGCTGGCAACTATGATGCCTTACGTGTAGAGATTGGCGATGGTATTGGGCAAAATTGGTGGTGTGTCATGTTCCCTCCTTTGTGTTTTGTTGATATTACATCTGGAATTGTTCCAGAAGAATCCAAAGAAAAAATGCAAGATAATTTATCGGATGAAGAATATAATCTTATTTCTGAAACAGAAACAGTAGGGTTTAAGTTAAAATTTCGTTTGATTGAATTTTTCCAAAATAGTAACTTGTTTACTGCTAAACAATAAGACATTTTGGAAATTAAACAGCTTAATACTTATCATCAAGTATTAAGCTGTTTTGCTTTACATCAATATTGTGTTTCAAATATGTATATTTTGTATATCATCTATCCTATTAATACGTCATAAAAAATTTTAATTGACTTATGCAAACTTTTGTTTTATAATTATGCTTAGAAATGGAGATGATAGCATTGAAAGATATAGATAAAAACAATAAATCATTTGAAGATATTAAACACGTTGATGAAAACGGTGTCGAATTTTGGTATGCTAGAGAAATAATGGAGGTTTTACAATATAGTAAATGGCAAAATTTTGAGAAAATAATTGATAAAGCAAAGACTTCTTGTAAAAATAGTGATATTAGTGTATTTGAACATTTTACTGACGTCAGTAAAACGATAAAAATGCCTAAGAGAAGATATTTTAGACAATATGGGTAGTGAAGAACTCGCAGCCAATCTTTTTCGTATTACGCAAACGGAGGCAAGGTTAAAAAAAGATAATATTGGTAGTGAAAAAGAAGCCAATAAAACTCATTATAATATTGGAAAAAATATAAGAGAAGTAATTGCTAAGAATGGTGGAACTATGCCAGAAAATTTACCAACACCTAAGAAAAGTTTAAAGCAAATTGAAAAAGAAAATAGGAAGACTTTAAAACGAAAATAAAATAAATTAAAAATAGGTTGTAAAACCTATTTTTTTATGATATATTCTGGGTAGAATGTATCAAGTGCGTTCTATTGTTATCAAAAAAATTATTGGGGGTAACTATTTTGGATAAATTAGTCATAAATGGAGCAACAAAATTAAAAGGAGATGTGGTAATTAGCGGTGCTAAGAATGCTGCTGTTGCTATTCTTCCTGCTACTTTATTAATAGATGGAATATGTACTATTGAGAATTTACCACATATTAGCGATGTTACATTGTATTGTGAAATTCTTGAGAGTTTAGGTGCTAAAATTACTTGGAATACACCACATGAAATTACGATTGATACCAGAAATATTCATTCTGCACAAGCTCCGTTAGAAATAACGAGTAAATTTAGAGCTTCTTATTATTTAATTGGCTCTTTACTTGGCAGATGCAAAGAAGCTGTCGTTGGTCTTCCTGGTGGTTGTAATCTAGGTGCAAGACCTATTGACCAGCATATTAAGGGGTTTGAAGCTCTTGGTGCTAAAGTAGATGTAGGACAAGGTAAAATTACCGCTTCTGCAAAAAAATTAACAGGAACTTCTATTTATATGGATATTGTTTCTGTTGGTGCAACCATTAATGTTATGCTTGCTAGTGTACTTGCAGAAGGTACTACTACCATTGATAATGCTGCCAAAGAACCTCATATTGTTGATGTTGCAAACTTTTTAAATACGATGGGTGCTGATATTCGTGGAGCAGGAACAGATATGATAAAAATTCATGGTGTTCCTAAATTAACAGGAAATGCTACCTATAGCGTTGTTCCTGACCAAATAGAAGCAGGAACCTTTATGCTTGCCGCAGTTGCTTCTAGAGGAGATATTACGATTCATAATTGTATCACGAAGCACTTAGAATCTGTTACCGCAAAAATTATAGAAATGGGAGCTAATGTACAAGAAGATGGAGATACCATTCGTGTATGGTGTAATAAACGTCCCAATAGAGCTACTGTAAAAACACTACCATATCCAGGTTTTCCAACCGATTTGCAACCACAAATAGGAGTAGCACTAGCTATTGCTGACGGAAACAGCACAATTAATGAAAGTATTTGGGAATCTCGTTTTCAATATACTTATGAATTAAATAAAATGGGTGCCAAAATTACTGCTCAAGGAAAAAGTGCTTTTTTTGAAGGAGTAAAAAGTTTATCTGGCTCTCCTGTTTTTGCAACCGATTTACGTGCTGGTGCTGCATTAATTATTGCCGGTATTGTTGCAAATGGAACAACAGAAGTACATAATTTAGACCACATTGACCGTGGTTATGAAAACATTGAAGAAAAGTTTAGAAAATTAGGTGCAAAAATTAAACGTGTATCCGAATAAGTAACATAAGGAAGAGAATAGGAGCAAAGGAAGAAAATTATGCTAAAATTTTGTAGTTTATATAGTGGTAGTACAGGAAATAGTTTACTTGTCCAAAGTGACTGTACCAAAATATTAGTAGATGCAGGAGAAAGTGCAAAAAAAATAGAAAACGCACTTTCTTCTATTGCTGTAGATATTGCAAGCTTAGATGGTATTTTAGTAACTCATGAACACACAGACCACGTAAAAAGCTTAGGAACAATTTCTAGAAAATATAATATTCCTGTTTTTGCAAATCGTGAAACTTGGGATGCTATGCCAAAGCAAAAAGATAAAATTGAAGAAAAAAATCAGAAAAATTTTCAGGTAACAGAAAAATTTACTATTGGTGATTTAGAAATATTACCATTTTCTATTCCCCATGATGCAGCTAATCCTTGTGGGTTTAATATTTGGAATAACTCTACTAAGCTTAGTATTGCAACCGATTTAGGACATATGACAAAAGATATTCTTACCAAGTTAGAAAATAGTTCTTTTTTACTGCTAGAATCCAACTATGACCCAGAAATATTAAAACTATGTTCTTATCCTTATGTGTTAAAAGAAAGAATTTCTGGTCCAAATGGTCATTTATCCAACATTACTGCTGGCAAAACTATTTCTTATTTATTGCAAACAGGTCTTAAAAATGTAATGCTTGGACATTTAAGTAAAGAAAACAATTTTCCAGAACTTGCTTATCAAACAGTTGCCCAAGAATTAATGAGTAACCATTATGATGAAAATACATTTTCTTTAAGTGTTGCTAGTAGATTTTGCCCAAGTAAAGTGATTGATGTTACCAATTAAAAAAATCATGTAGGAAAGAAGGAAACTCATGCTTTCTATGACAATTATTTGCGTACGGCAAATTAAAAGAAGCGTATTTAAAAGATGCTATTTCTGAATATAGCAAACGATTATCTAAATATGTAAAACTTACTATGGTAGAAGTTCCAGATGAAAAAATTCCTGAAAAAGAAAATGCAAAAATAGATGCAGAAATAAAAGAAAAAGAAGGAATGGCTATTCTAAAGCAAATACCCAAAGATAGTTTTGTAATTAGTCTGGATTTACGAGGAAAATCCTATTCTTCGGAAGAATTTGCTAGTCAAATAGAGTCTATTGCTTTTTCTAAAAGCCATATTACCTTTATTATTGGGGGTAGTTTAGGACTATGGGAAAATGTGATAAAACAAGCAGCTTGTTCTATTTGTTTTTCTAAAATGACTTTTCCACATCAGTTGATGCGCGTTATTTTGTTAGAACAAATTTATCGTGCATTTAAAATTATACATCATGAATCCTATCATAAATGACAAAAGAAGAAAATACCTACTCTTTTTTTAGAAAGATATTTTCTTCTTTCTTGTATAGGGGTCTGTAGAGGAATCTACTCGTAATAATTTTGGGAGCCTTACGAATAGCTTAAAGGAATGGGGGTCTTATTTTTTTATATTATTTCCTCTACAAGAATAAAAACAAAAATAATATATAAGAATAAATATCTCTTATTTTTGGATTTTTTTAAGAATTTGTTTTTGAAAAATTTTTTGAACTATTTTACGAATACTAAAAAAAATTAGAATAAAATAAATAAGATGTAACATATTTACTCCTTTAGCCTCTTTGTTTGTGCCTGCCTTTATATTACTACTTTTTCTTTGCGTTGTCAATGAAAACTTTGCGACAAAATATTCCATATTTTTACAATTCTATTTTCTATGCTATTCCTAAACATTGTACCAAAATAATAGAAGTAAGCATTCCTAACACATCGGCAATTAAAGCTGTAACTAATACAAAACGTATTTTCTTTACTCCTACACAGCTTGTATAGATTGCAATAGTATATAAGGTGGTTTCAGTAGACCCCATAATGGTAGAAGCTATCGTACCAATAGTAGAATCTACACCATATTTTGTTAAAATATCGGTTGCTACTGCCATAGAGGCACTTCCTGAAATAGGTCTTAACATGGCAAGTGGCATAATTTCTGCCGGAATTTTTAGCCATTGTAATATAGGAGAAATAGCTCCCGTTATTAGTTCTATTACTCCCGAACTTCTTAAAGCTCCTACCGCAATAAATAAACCCAATAAAGTAGGAAACATTTTAAATACCATTTCTATTCCATCTTTTGCTCCATCTAAAAAAATATCAAATACTTTCTTTTTCTCTTTTACTCCATATACAATAATAAGGAGAATGACAACTGGTATGGCAGCTGCAGAAATATAGTGAATTATTTTCATGTTTTCCCCCTCTTCATTCATCTAGCTTATACAAGATTTCCTATGTTTTTCATAGCCTATCTTTTTACTACTTAAAAATATCGCATTGCAATTTTACTAGAGATAATGCCTGCCGTTAAGGCTACTAAAGTAGAAATCCAAACAGGGAAAATAATGCCTGTAGGGTTTCCAGAATGTAACGAAGTACGAATTGCAATTACCGTAGTGGGAATAATTTGCAATGATGCTGTGTTTAATACAATAAACATTGCCATAGGATTGCTAAGTGTATCTTTTTGACTGTTTTCCTTTTGTAGCGATTTCATTGCTTTTAACCCTAGTGGTGTTGCAGCATTGCCTAATCCTAGCATATTAGCAATAATATTCATAGAAATTTCTTGATAGACGTTACTTCCCACTTCTATTTCTGGAAATACTAATTTCATGATAGGTTTTAAACATCTGGTTAGTTTGTTTATTAAAGATGTATGACTTGCTATTTCCATGATTCCATTCCATAGGCAAATTGTTCCTAAAAAAGTAATAGACAATTCTACAGCACTTGCAGCAGAATCAAAAATAGAAGTATTAATTTGTTCTACACGTCCAGAAAAAATTCCATAGACAAATGCAAGAATAATAAAAATTGGCCATATTGTATTTAACATATTTTTCCCTCTTTTTTCGTTCTGTTCTATTGTATTCTATGACCGTTGTTTCTATGACTTTCTTTTGATTTGTCGAATTTTGTCTGTTTTTTTACCATTTCTAGGAATCTTAGGAAAATATCTCCATCGCTTTAGAATCTATCTGTATCAAGGCTTTTACGTTTCTTGTTTTACTGTTAGGAAAAAATAGGAAAAACTTTTTTGTACAAATTGGTTGACCTTTTACTAAAATCTATGTTATGATGGAATTGTAGATTTTGTCGAATATTGTTGTTTTGATGGAAAGGGGAAATTTTTTATGAAATCAACCGGAATTGTTAGAAGAGTAGATGAACTAGGTAGAGTAGTTATTCCTATTGAACTTAGAAATAAATTTAATATTTCAGAAAAAGATCCAATCGAAATTTATGTAGATGGCTCCTCTATCATATTAAAAAAATATGAACCAAATTGTATTTTTTGCGGAAGTTCTAAACATTTAGTACAATATAAAGACAAATTAATTTGTGCAAAATGTTCTAGACAAATTTCTAACTTAACAAGTGATGATTAATATCTACTATACGAAAAAGCATCCTAATACTTTCTTTTCTTAAGAAGAAAGTATCAGGATGCTTTTTCGTTTTATTTAGGCTTTTTCTTCCGTATCTTCTACGGTTATAAATTGCTTATAAATTTCATTTTTAGGTACTTTTTGGTTTTTCGCTATTTGTTTAATGATTTCCTTTTTTTCTAATCCTTGCTTTTGATACATTACATATTGTTCCTGTATGGAAAGCTTGCTCCAATCTTCTATGCTTTTTGTGGCACCTTCTATTAAAATAACATACTCTCCTTTTGGCTCTGGTACCATAGCTTGTACTTCTTTTACAGTTCCTCTAAAAAAGTTTTCATGAATTTTAGTTAATTCTTTTGCAAGCACTAGTTTTCTATCTCCTAATATGCTTTCTAAGTCTTTTAGGGTTGTTTGTAATTTATGTGGTGCTTCATAAAGAATAACGGTATGTGTTTCTTCTTGTATTTCTTTTAATTTTTCTGCCCTTGTTTTTTTGTTTAATGGTAAAAATCCGAAAAAAGTAAATTCTTTTGTAGATAATCCAGAAGCAATAAGCCCTGTTATTAAGGCACAAGGTCCTGGAATCGGAATAATTTCTATTTCCCTTTGTATACATTCCTTTACAATTTCTTCTCCTGGGTCAGAAATAGCTGGTGTGCCAGCATCCGATACTACTGCAATATTTTTTCCTTTTTCCAATTCTGTAAGTAATCCTTCTATTCTTATTTCTTCGTTATGCCTGTGATAGCTGATAAGTGGTTTACTAATGTTTAAATGATTTAATAACTTTAAGGTGTGTCTGGTATCTTCTGCTGCAATACAATCTACTTCTTGCAAAATACGTACTGCTCGCATGGTAATATCTTCTAAATTTCCGATGGGAGTTGCTACTAGATATAATTTTCCTTTCATATTACATTACTCCTTTCTGGTTTTTGTATATTTCTTTTATTTCCTTACTATATTCACCATCTTGACTATATACAATAAGTGGTTTATCTATTCTTAATTCCGTTCTTGCGTTTTTTACCATTTTTAATAATACTAAATTAGGCTGTCTATCTATTTTAGGATATACCAACTGCATATTTTTGGGTTCTAAATGATATTTATGTGCTGACTCAAAAATATCTACTAAGCGGTCTGGTCGATGCACTAAATAAAATACACCTTTATCTTTTAGCAAATACGAAGTCGCCTGAAAAAAATCATCTAGTGTAGCCGTTATTTCATGTCTTGCAATTGTTTTAGATAGATTGCCATTGGTAAGTCCAGTACTTGCTTTTTTATATGGCGGATTTGAGACTACAACATCCATACTTTCTCTTGGCAAAAGCTGTTTTATTTCTTTTATATTTCCTTGTATTACCTGAAAACGTTCTTCTAATTTATTATACTGTATATTTTTTTTAGCAAGTTCATAGGACTCTTGTTGCACTTCTATTCCTACTATGTTCGCAAGTTCTGTTTTGGCACATAACAAAATTCCTATAACCCCATTTCCTGTTCCTAAATCTGCTACTTTACTTCCTTTTTTCATTTCTTTTGCAAAATGGGATAACAGCACACTATCTATGCCATAGCAAAAACTTTCTTTGTTTTGTATGAGCTTATATCCTTTACATTGTAAATCTTCTATTTTTTCTGTTTCACTTAAATTCCATTCCATTTTTCTATCTCACTTTTCTTTTTTCTACATATTATATACTAAAATAGAAAAAAAGAAAACAGGTGATAAACATGCCAAGAATTTTTCAAAATACTAGAAGAAATACTCCGTGCCACCTTCCTACTTGTCCAAATAGAAAATGTAACTCTGGGAACCAAAAGTGCCTCCCAAACAAAAAAATGGATTTTATGCAATGGAAAAATAATACTTTATGTTCTTTATATGAAGTAGAACATTTTTTATGTTTAACCGGTAAAATGATGGACTTTCTTCACTTCTACAAAAAATGGAGATGATATACCTCATCTCTCTTTTTTGTGCTATTTTTCTAAATCTCTTACAAAATCTTTTTCAAAGGTCACTTCTCCATCTGCAAAGCCACTAGCTTCTTCCCCCTCTATTAAAAATTTTACGCTATCTACTTCTGTTAGTTCTGTTAAGGTGTTTACAATAGAATAAATAATAGCTTCTTCTTGCTCTTTTCCTTCTACATCTTGTAAAAACTCTTTGGAAAAGTTCACATGTAAAACACCATTTTGTAACTGTGTACTTTGCAATGTTGTGTCTTTAGGAATGACGCTTTCTAGTGTTTCATCTAAGGGACCTGCAAGTAGCATTGTAATTAATTCTTGGTAGGGGTCGTTTAATAGCTTTTTCGCATCTATCACGCGAGATTCTACTTTCAATTTTCCGGTTTCTTTGTCTTTAAAATACAAGGATACAAATGTCTGCCTTAAATCTTCCTCCGTAATTTCTGCTTCTGGGGTATATTCTGTTATCACTTCCTTTTCTACACTTGCAAATAAAAAGAAATATACGGCAATAGCTATAGCAATAAGAATAATTACAATAAACAAAATTTTCTTTCCTTTGTTTTTCTTCATGGTTTTCCCTCCTTATTTCGATAGTTTATTGTATGTACAAGTTTCCTTGTTTAGAACAAAAATGGTTACTGTTTAATGATATTTTTAATTACGTGTGTCCTGTACGGGTATAGTTATAAAAAAGTTTGGAAGGAATTGACAAATATAAAAAGAGAGTGTAAACTTTTAAACAGAAAAAAGAAAAAAGAAAACAAAAGAAAGGAGAATTATGAAAAAAATAAAAGACCCTATTAGTGGTTTTTCTCATTTAGCTGGAGCCATTGCTTCTATTGTGGGACTTGTGTTTTTAATAATCTATGCTGCCAAATACGGAGAAGGTGCTTGGGATGTGGTTTCCTTTACCATTTTCGGTAGTGGACTTGTTTTGCTTTATACCGCAAGCTCTGTCTATCATTTGTGTAATGTAAGTCCCAAAGCAACCAAAGTGCTTCGTAAACTAGATCATATTATGATTTATATTTTAATTGCTGCAACTTATACTCCAGTCTGTTTAGGCCCTTTACGCGGTGGATGGGGTTGGAGTATCTTTGGAGTAGTATGGGGACTTGCTATCTTTGGTCTATTTCTTACCATCTTTTGGCTAGACGCACCAAGGTGGCTAACTACCGGTATTTACCTAGCAATGGGATGGACCGTTATAATTGCAATCTACCCTATGATAACCACCTTTAGTAAACTAAACGCTCTAGGCTCTCTTTGGTGGCTACTAGCAGGCGGAATTTTCTACACCATTGGTGCCATTTTATATGGTCTAAAATGGCCAAAACTAAAAAACAAATACTTTGGCTTCCACGAAATTTTCCACCTATTCATCCTAGCCGGAAGCCTGTGCCAGTACTGGTTTATTATACGTTATGTGCTATATATTTAAAACCGACAAAGAACAGCTCTAGGCTGTTTTTGTCGGTTTTTTATTGCTCATTAGTAATCGCTAATTAATTTCTATAAGATAGTATCGTCCCTACCATGGAATAAAGTAAAATAGAATCTTTTTGATAGTCTTTGTATCTTCTTTTTATTTTCCTTCCTTTTTCTCTATAATTTCCCTTTTTATTGTTTGTTGTTCTGCCTAAAAATAAATAATTGTTTTTATTGCTATATATTCTGGTTTTTTGATTTAATTTTAGTTTTTCCTTTGCTAAAAAATATTCAATTTTTCTTTTACATTCTTTTAAGTATTGTTTTGATGGGTGCATTAGACAAAAATCATCTTGGTATCTTATATAGTACTTTATTTTTAATTCTTCTTTTATATAGTGGTCTAAATCGTTTAGGTAAAAAATAGCTAATATTTGACTTGTCATGCATCCGGATACTTAATCCCTTTTCTTCACTATCTAGTATATCAAAAACGATTTTTAAAGCATCTTTGTCTTTTATTCTTCTTTCTATTTTTGTTTTTAATATTTCTTTATCTATACTTGCAAAGAACTTTTCTATATCACATTTTAAAATATAGTATGTTCCGGTATTTTATATTACATGTTTGTCTATATTGCATTGCTAATCCTATTCCTTTTTGCGTTCCTAAGCCTTTTCTACTTGCTACATTTACATCTAATAAGCAAGGAAGTATTGCTGGATATAAAATATATCTTGCCACTAAATGATTTACTATTTTATCTTCTAATTCTTGGCTAACAATTCTTCTTTGTTTTGGCTCGTATATAGTAAAAACATGATATTTTCCTACTTTGTATTCTTTCTTTTTTAGCATGTTATAAATTTGATAAATATGTGTACATTTTAATTGTTTATATTCTTCTACTTTTTTCTTGTTTCTTGTATTTTTACATACTTCATTAAATACATCCATAATATTTTGGAATTGATATATATTGGCATATAAATTTGTTTTTCGTTTCATACTTTTTTCACACCTTATTCTAAATAACAAAAAAGAGGCAATATCTTGTGTTACCTCTTAAAAACAGTACTAAAATACACTCCTTTTCGTTTTTCTACTAACAACTATATTTATCTGTTTTTAGTTTTTCCTATTGTTTCTACTTTAATAGGAAAGGACATTGTTTGTTCCTATTCTTCTCATATATATCCTTTAGATATATACCCTCAGGGGTAATAGGAGCTACAAGACGAAGGCCGTTAGAATTGCTATTCCCATTCGTATTGCCATCAGAATTCACATTGCACAGGTTGTTGTTGTTCAAGCTGCCACTCGTGTTCACATTGCGCACGTTGAAGTTACTATTGCTAGAGTTAGCATTCACATTGCGGGAGGCTAGTCTTACAACAATGCCCTAAGTATTAGAATATTGTTAACTTGTACTTTTTTTCCAGCCATTTGCGTATTTTAAAATATATTCTAAACTTTCTCCAAACTTTAGGTATCTTTTTGCGTTAATAATTTGCTTGTCATAACATAGATTAATTAAAAAATCTATATATTTTATTCGTGCTATTATCTTTTCTTGCAAGGTTTTCCTGTGTTCTATATTATCACTACTATTAGCTTCATATGCTAGTAATAGCATTTCTTTGGAGGATTTACTTATTTCTTGTTTTATTTCAATTTCTTTTTTTGGAAAATTTACAAGATATTTATCTACTTTTACAATTAGTTCTCTTATTTCGTTAATTACTACAAACTTCTCTTTTTTCATTGTATAGCACTTCTTCTACTTCTTTTATTTTTAACTTTATTGTTTCTTCTTCTATGTTTTCTATCATGTAATGATATATCTTCATGGCTCTATCTTGTATTCCTATATTTTTGTGTGCTTTCTGGTAGATTTCTAAATATCTATTTTCCTTTTTAAAATTTTGCTTTTCCTCAACTTCGTATTGATGAGCTCTATCTATGGTAATGTAGTTTATCTTTTTTTCTTCTAACACCGTTTTTACATAATTTAGAGCACTTTTAGGGAAACCACATGTAGAGCTGTTTTCTCCAAATGCATTCCTCTTATATCCAAATAAATAACTGATAATATAGGCATCTTTTCCATAGGCGTGATAAAACACTCCTATCTTAATAAGTACTACATCTTCCGGATGAATTTGTTTTATAGTTCGTACCATATTAGCTAAACTCATATTCTCCTCCTTTTCCGGCGGGTTCGTGCCGCCTTTGCCGACCTCCGGCCGGCAATTTCTTTTCTGCAGGAAGACCTGAGGCCTTCCCGCAACACCCGTATCCTACTATGGTGCTAAAGTATATGGATTTCCTTCGCTTCCATCACCTCCTGTTACTTTGATTCCAGATTTCAGATGAAAGACAGGACGAAGGCCATAAGAATAGCTAGACCCATACGAGCGGCCATCAGAACTCACATAGCACAGGCTGCGGTAGTACAAGCTGCCACTCGTGTACACACTGCGCACGCAGAAGTAACTAAAGCTAGAGCTAGCATTCACAAAGCGGGAGGCTAGCCAGTAGTACTTCCCTATGTTGTGTATACCTTGTCCATTTATGACTATGCTTTGCATTTGGTTCCAATCGGCTGTGTAGTTATTATCTGTGTCTTTCAATGTTCCACTATAGCTTCCTCCAAACTGCGTTGTATGCATTCCTGCTCCATCGTAATTTGGATTATCTGGTACACTTCCTACGCATCTTGCTATCTCTGCTATTCCATCGTCCTTCTTTCTATACTTCTCTGCTTCTGCATTTAATGTTGTGATTGCACTATTGTATGCATCTCTACTTGCATTAAAATTACCACTTACTCCCAATGTAAAACTATCTGTTACTATACCTGCCGTTATGATTTGTATCCCATAACTACTATAATTACTATTCTCTGGTCCATATAATACAATACACTTTTGCTGTGTTCCATCAGCATCTGTATACCATACGTACTTTCCTTCACTTAGTGTACTTTCTATCGTTGGATATGCTTTATCTGTTGTTGCTGTCGCGTTTCCTGTTCCTTCATTTCCTGCTTTATCTTGTACTTTTACTACTAGGTTATATTCTGTTTCTTGCTCTAATCCCTCGTACTTATAGCTATTACTTGTGCTTTTTCCTGCTAGAGCTTCTCCTAAGTAATATTGGTATGTTTCTGTTTCTACTAATCCACTTTCTTCTTCTGTTACCTCTACTGTTACTGCTATGCTATTACTTGTTACTTCTCCTACTGTTACTTTTACTTCTGGCTTTTTTTCATCTTTTATTGTTGTACTTTTACTTACACTTGCTATACTTCCATTCCATAATCTTGCATGTACTTCATCTCCGTGATGCAGTCCAGTTACTTTTTCTCCGCTTTCTATTTCTCGCCAGTTTTCTTCTGCTATTCCGTTTACTTGGTACTGCAATGTCTCTCCTATTGTATTCGCTAGTATTTCTACTTCTGCTTGTCCGTTATTCCATGTTACTTCTCCAAATTCTATTGTTCCTTCTGGTACTTCTATTTCTCCTCCTCCTGCTTCTATTCCTTTTATTTCATTTAACAGGTTTTGTATTAGCTTGTCTTCCTCTGCTACTGCGTTTGCCATGTTTTGCTTGGCTTCTTGGGCTTTTGTAATGATTCCATTATCTCCTACTAGTGTACTTAGTGTCACTCCTGCTAGGATGATTAACACTATCACTGTGATTACTAGTGCCACTAGCGTAATTCCCTCTTGCCTTCTTCTTTCTTTCATTTTCTTTTCCTTCCTTTCGTTTGTTTTTTATTAGAAAATTTCTCTTTTTCTTTTAGTATTTCCTAATTCTTTTATTGTATACAATTTTTTCTTCTTTGTGAATGAACTACTGTTCAAGTTTTTCCTTTTTCTCCTTGCTATGTCTACATTTTTATCTTTTTTTACTTTTTTCATGTTTCTTTTAACTACTATCTGGCACGAAAAAAAGACAGACTAATTTTCTTAGTCTATCTTTGTATCTCAAATAAACACAGCTTTTCTGTGCGGTTTTTCCTGCTTTTTTTAAATTAAAACTCTCTCTCTCTCCAGACTGTCCACCAATTCTTCTGTAAACCTGAATAAAGGTGTGT
>CAKNOI010000010.1 GCA_930990125.1 uncultured Clostridiaceae bacterium
CCTATGACCTCCTGCTTGTAAGGCAGATGCTCTCCCAGCTGAGCTATGCGCCCGTTTCCTTCGACGAAATTAAGTATACTAAATTTTGGAGAAGATGTCAATAGTTATTTTAAAAAAATTTATGTTTTTTGCTACTTTTTTCTTTTTTCAAATAGTACATCCTCTAAAAAGCTCGTGAAATAGCCTTTTAGAGGATGTTTCCCTTATTTCTTATTTTTGTAATTCTTCTATTGCCCTTTGTAATTGTGTATCCTTTTCTCTGTCTACAGACAATTTATTTTGTTCTTCTTCTGGAAGTTCTACTTCTATGTCTGGGCTAATTCCTACTTCGTTGATTTTATTACGTTTTGGTGTATTATATTCATTAACCGTAATTTTAATTCCACTACCATCGGTAAATTGTTTTAATACCTGAATAACTCCTTTTCCATAGGTTTTTGTTCCAATAATAGTTGCTCTTTGATAATCCTTTAACGCCCCTGCTAAAATTTCAGAAGCACTTGCTGTATATTCATTGGTTAACACTACCACTCTAACATCTTCTCCTATTATTGGGTCTTTGGTGGATTTGGTAATTTCTTCTTTTCCATCTTTATCTAGGGTAATAAGTATATCTTCTCCCTTTGGTAATAAATAATCTGCAATATCGGTTGCTTCTCCTACAATTCCACCTCCATTGTTACGAAGATCTATAATAAGAGATTGCATTCCTTGTGCTACTAATTCTTCTATTTTTGTTTTAAACTCCTCTGCACATCCTTCGTCAAAAGTAGGAATTTTTACATAGCCAATATTTGTGTTTTCTAACATTTCTGCTTCCACATGGTTTACTTTTACTTCTTCTCTTTTTACTTCTATTTCTATAGTTTCTCCGTCTCTTAAAATTTCTAATGTTACTGTTGTGCCACTTTCTCCGGATTTTATTTTATTAGAAGCCTCATTCATCTGATCGCCTGTATAAGCTACACCATCTACTTTGGTAATAATATCACCTGGAAGTATTCCCGCTGCTTCTGCTGGACCACCTTTGATTGGCGATAGTACCATAATAGAATTGGTTTCTGTATCTTTTACCATATAAATACCAATTCCGCTATAGTGTCCCAATGCTTCTTCGGTGTATTCTTCCATTTCTTCTTTTGGAAAATACTCTGTATAAGGGTCTCCTAATCCTTCTACATAGCCTTTAATAGCACCTTCTATTAAATCTTCTTCGTTTACTTCTCCTAAATAATACTTATCTATGATACTACGAATCGTACGAATAGAGCCCATTAGTTCAGAATTGCTATCGCTCCAAGCAGTAAGTTGTACTCCCGGATTATTTTGCAGGTAATTATAAACACAGATAGCTGTTACTAAACAAGTAACAAATATGGTAATAACCACCAACATAATGGTTTTATAAATTCTTTGTTTTTTTTCTGAATCCATATATTTCCTCCCTTAGCTTTTATTATGAATATATTTTTTTATCCTTTTTATTATACTACAATTTAAAATTATTACCATAGTTTTTAAAAATTTTATACAAAAAAGAATCCAAAACGTGGATTCTTTTTTGTTCTATTGTAAATACATTGCAGGGTCTACATTTTCTCCATCTTTTAACATTTCAAAATGTAAATGGCTTTCTTCAGCCACTTCAAAGGTAGCAGTATTTCCAACTGTTCCTATTGTTTGCCCTTTTTCTACGGTTTCCCCTTCTGTTACAAATTCTGCTGTTAATAAATTAGAATATACTGTACTATAGCCATCTTCATGCTCTAAGATTACGGTCAACCCATATCTAGGATCATTTTTTATTGCTTTTACAGTACCTGCTTCTGAGGCTTTTACTACTGTTGTTTTTTCTGCTTTGATATCTACTCCTAAATGTACTACCCATTCTTGTAGGGTATCAGAGTATACTAAACTATCTTTTGCAAAACTTTTAGAAATTTCCCCTTCTACTGGCATACCAAAAACCAATTCTTTTTTAGGTTCTTCTTTTGGCGGTTCCACTTGTTCTGGCTCTTCTTCCACATCGTTAGTATTTGTTTGTGCTACTACATTTTCCTCTTGGGTATTCGAAGTTGCACTTTCTGTGGTTTCATTTGCTACCATTTCTTGCTCTTCTATTGTATTTGTATTACTTACGGTGTTTTCCTGTATTGCATTTTGTGATTCTTCTACGGTTTTTCCTATACTACTAGTTACCTCTTCAAATTCTTCGGACACCTTATCTTCTTCGCTATTTGGCACCAATCCTGCTATTTTTTCACTGCTTAGTTTACTTTGTGCCGCTTCTTCGTTTAACTTTTTACCATACAATACAAAAGTAATCACAAAAGCAATTACAGCAATTCCTAAAATACTTCCAGATACATATAAAATGTTTTTAAAGGTAGCATCGCTCTTCCCATTTCCAAAATTTCTATTTCCTCGTCTCATATAGACCTCCTTCATTTTTTCTTTAGTTACAGTATTTCCTCTTTTTGTAAAAATATACAAATTACCATGAAATAATTTCTACATTTTGATAAAAATGATGGATAATCTCTTCTGCGCTTTTTCCTTCTTTGGCAAGAGAATCCGCTCCTGTTTGACTCATTCCCACACCATGTCCATAACCTTTTACCTGAAATGTAACAGAATCTTCTTGTATTAAAAACGTAAAATTAGCAGAGCGTAAACCAAACAGAGTCCTAGCTTCTACTCCTGACATTTCTATATTTCCAATTTTTACTGTTTTTACACGATTCCCATCTGTATACTCCAGTATTTTTATACACTCTGGTTCTTGCCAGTTAATCGTAAAATCGCTATGGCTTTGTCTTATTTTTTCTTCTAGCTCTGTTTTACTTAAAGTGACTTCGGAGGCATATTGCGAATAATTTTCTTCCCCTGCGGTTTGCACTGCCTGTAAATATGGGTATCCTGTACCTCCCCACACATTGACAGGTGGCTCGGTTGTTCCCCCACTATTAGAATGAAAAAAAGCATTAATTGGTTTTCCTTCATACACAATTACCTTTCCTTTAGTAGCATTTACGGCACCTACAATCTTTTTCCAGTTTTCTTCTCTTTTGGCTTCTTCCCATTTTGCAAGCCTATCTTCTTTAGATATCCATGCTTGGCAACAAGTAGAATCATCGCAAATATCTGCCCCCTCATGCTTTCCTGCAGAATTACTAATGGTATAAATCGTATAGGTTCTAGCAACAATAGCTTGTGCTTTTAATGCTTCTACCTCAAAATCAACTGGCATTTCTGCAGAAACTACACCATATAAATAGGTATCTAACGGTATAGTTTCTACCGTATTCGTTTTAGCGTGGTATAGCTTTATTTCACCATAAGAAGAATATGCATACGCCTCTTCCGAAATTTGATTTTCTAGCTCCATACTATTACTTTTTTCTACCTCTCCTGCCACAGCTTTTCCTTGAAATGGAATTGTAAAAAGAATAGGAATTGTAAAAGCTAACAGTACTAAAAGAAGAACTAACAAAATTAATTTTTTCATACAACCTCCTTAACTTCCCATTTTTACTCTTACCTTATCTAATACTTTTCTTTCTAATCGGGAAACTTGCACTTGAGTTAACCCTAAAATTTTAGCCACTTGTGACTGTGTTTTTTCTCGGTAATAACGAAGCATAATAATTTCTTGTTCGTCTTTTTCTAATCCTTTAATTGCCTCTCTTAACGATATTTGATTCACAATTTGTGCTTCCTCATCGTTTTTGCTAGACAATCTATCTAAAATACTAATACTTCCTTCACCATCCGAATAACTTTCTTCATAAATAGATTCTACTGGTTTTAAGGAGTCTAAGGCAAGTGCAATTTCTTCTTTAGGTACTTTTAACAACTTAGCAATTTCTGCCAATCCAATTTCTTCTCCTGTTTTTCGCATATGTTCTTTTTGTATTTCTAGAATTTTTATTCCTAACTCTTTTGTACTTCTACTTACTTTTACCATTCCATCATCACGTATATATCTTTTTATTTCTCCTAGTATATATGGTACTGCATATGTTGAAAGTTTTACTTCAAAATTAGTATCAAATCGTTTAATTGCCTTTACAAATCCCATTGCCCCAATTTGATATAGGTCTTCTAATTCATAACCGTCTTCCAGAAAATCTTTTGACAATACTCCAGATTAAGCCAACATTTTCTTGTAAGAGTTTTGTCATAACCTCTTCGCTTCCTTGTTTGGCCTGTTCAATCTCGGCTAGTTTCTCTTCACACATATGTATTTTCCCTTTCCTAGTATCCTATTGTTTATGCCTTAATGGCACAATCTTCTTCCTTTTGTGACACCTCCTGTTCTATTTTTTTCTTCATGGTAACTTTGGTACCTAATCCCACTACAGATTCTATTTTCATTTCATCCATAAAGCTTTCCATAATCGTAAATCCCATACCAGACCTTTCTAAATTTGGTTTAGAGGTATACAAAGGTTGCTTGGCAAGTTCAATGTTTTCTATTCCTTTTCCTGTGTCTGAAACCTCTATTACAACAGAATTACCTATTAATTTACAAACAATTTTTACCATACCTTCTTTTTCTTCATACCCATGAATAATAGCATTGGTTACTGCTTCAGACACTGCAGTTTTAATATCCGCTAGCTCTTCTATGGTAGGGTCTAGCTGTGATACAAAAGCAGCAACCGCAATACGGGCAAATGCTTCATTATTGGATTTACTTAAAAATTCTAATTTCATTTCATTTTCATATCTATTTCTCATTGTTTTCCCCCTAACGTTTTTATCCTATTTTTTCTTCTAAAATAGGGATTAGTCTTAAAATTCCACACATTTCAAAAATCTTTTTTACACTTTTACGCACATTAGTCATGCAAACACTAGCACCAAACATTTTCGCCAACTTGTACCTTCCAATAACCATTCCTATTCCTGCACTATCCATGAAAGCAACACTACCAAAATCAAATACAACTTCTCTAGGCATACATCTTTCAATTTCATTATCCATCTTCCTCCTTAATTCTTCTGTGGTATGATGATCAATTTCTTCTGTAATTTCTAGTACCAATAACTTGTCCTCTTCATAAAACTTACTTTTCAAAATATTGTATTCCCCCTTTATTTTTGATACTCCTATTATATAGCAATTGGAAATATTTTCCTATAGCAAAACATAGGAACTTTTGCCGAAATATGAGAAGTTTTCGACAGCATTAGACTTATTCTTGTTCTTGCGATTGAAGGCTTAAAAAAAGAGACGCTTGCAATCGTCTCTTTTTTAATTCTTACTTTATTTTTCCATTTCTTTTATTCTTTCTTCTACTGCTTGAAGCATTTCTTGGTATTTTTGCTGTTTTGCTTTTTCGGCTTCTATTTTTTCCTTTGGTGCTTTACTCATAAATCCTGGGTTAGAAAGCATTTTATCTACTCTTTCTACTTCTGCCACCAATTTTTTCTTTTCCTCTTGCAAACGTACTTTTTCTGCTTCTATATCTACCAATTCTTCAAATGGAATATATGCTTCTATACCATCTGTTACAACAGATAAAGCATTTGCCTGAATTCCTGCTTTATTTTCTTGTACTTTAATACTGTCTGCAAATCCTAATTTTTGCAAAAACTCTTCAGAAGAACGAATAAGGTCTTCTTCTTTGGTAACAAAAATAAGTTCTGATTTTTTAGATGGATGTACATTTAAGTTGGTTCTTACATTTCGAATTCCTATAATAATTTGCTTTAATTTTTCTATTTGCTTTTCTTCCTTTTCCCAAGCAAGTTTTGGGTTATATTCTGGAAAGCGAGATAGCATAATACTTTCTTCTACCCCATATAGTTTTTGATAAATTTCTTCTGTAATAAATGGCATAAATGGATGTAATAATTTTAGCACCGTACTTAGTACCTTATTTAGTGTATATTGTGCAGCTTTTCTGGTAGGGCAATCCTTGTTATACAATCTTGTTTTTACCATCTCAATATACCAATCGCAAAATTCGTTCCAAATAAAGTCATAAATTTTTTGTAATGCTACACCTAGGTCAAAATTATTTAAGTTGTTACTTACTTCTTGTATGATGGTATTACATTTTGATACAATCCATTTATCTTCGTAAGTCATCTGGCTAAGAATATCACTTTCTAATCCTTCGTTTTCTAAAAAGCTAGCATCTTCTAAATTCATTAATACAAACTTAGAAGCATTCCATAATTTATTAGCAAAGTTTGCTGCAGATTCTAGCTTTTCTGGCATATAACGAATATCATTTCCTGCAGAAATTCCTAAAATTAAAGAAAATCGTAAACTGTCTGTTCCATATTTTTCTATAATTTCTAGTGGGTCAATACCATTTCCTAAACTCTTGGACATTTTTCTACCTTGGCTATCACGTACAATACCATGAATAAATACATTCTGAAATGGTGGTTTTCCCATATGTTCTATACCAGAAAAAATCATTCTTGCTACCCAGAAAAAGATAATATCATATCCTGTAACTAGAGTAGAGGTTGGGTAAAAGGTTTGTAAGTCTTCTGTATTTTCTGGCCATCCTAAGGTAGAAAATGGCCAAAGTGCACTACTAAACCAAGTATCTAATGTGTCTTCATCTTGATGAAGATGTGTACTTCCACAAGAAGGGCATTTGTCTGGCATGGTTTCTGCTACCATTACCTCATCACAGTCATCACAATAATATGCTGGAATACGATGTCCCCACCAAAGCTGTCTAGAAATACACCAATCTCTAATGTTTTCCATCCAGTTAAAATATGTTTTGTCAAAACGTTCTGGAACAAAACGAACTTCTCCATTACGTACTGCATCAATAGCAGGTTTTGCCAAAGGCTCCATTTTTACAAACCATTGTGCAGAAATTTTTGGTTCTATGGTGTGGTGACAACGGTAGCATTTTCCTACATTATGGGTATAATCCTCTATTTTTACAAGTGCACCTAATTCTTTTAGTTTTTCTACTATTTTTTCTCTTGCTTCTAGCATCGTAAGACCTTCGTATTCTGGAACTAAATCGTTCATTAACCAGTGCTCGTCAAATACTTCTATGATATCCAGATGATGTCTTAGTCCTGCTTCATAATCGTTTGGATCATGGGCTGGAGTTATTTTTACGCAACCAGTACCAAAGTCTTTTTCTACAAACTCATCTGCAATAATAGGAATTTCTTTATTCATAATTGGTAAAATACATGTTTTTCCTATTAAATCTTGGTATCTTTCGTCCTCTGGATGAACAGCAACAGCAGTATCCCCTAACATAGTTTCTGGTCTTGTAGTAGCAACAATAACGTATCTATTTTCTTCCCCTTTTATTTGGTAACGAATATGCCATAAATGGGTTGGTTCTTCCTCATATTCTACTTCTGCATCCGAAATAGAAGTATTACAATTTGGACACCAGTTAATCATCTTTTTGCCTTTATAAATAAGCCCTTTGTTATATAAATTAATAAATACCTTGGTAACAGCTTTTGTAAGTCCTTCATCCATGGTAAATCTTTCACGTGACCAATCGCAAGAACATCCTAATTTTTTTAATTGACTGGTAATAGTAGAGCCATATTCTTTTTTCCATTCCCATGCTTTTTGCAAAAATCCGTCACGACCAAGTTCTTCCTTGGTAACTCCTTCTTCTTTTAATTTAGCTACAATTTTTGCTTCTGTTGCAATAGCCGCATGGTCTGTTCCAGGAACCCATAAAGTATTATATCCTTGCATTCTTTTAAAACGAATTAAAATATCCTGAATGGTTTCATCCAAGGCATGCCCCATATGAAGCTTTCCTGTAATGTTTGGAGGTGGCATTACAATAGTATAACTTTCTTTGGTTTTATCCACGCTTGGTTTAAAATATCCCTTTTCCTCCCAATTTGCATAAATCCTGTCTTCAAAATTCTTTGGCTCAAATTTACTGTCTAAACTATGACTGTTTTCCATACTAAATTTCTCCTTTCTATCAAAAGAAGCTTGCCCCTATTTTTAAGGGCAAGCTTTTTACTTACGGTACCACCTTAATTTATGAATACAATATTCATTTCTTAAGTTTGATGTTAACGTTATCAAAACGAGTTTACTTACTAAAAATTTTCAGTAAACCAACTCCAAAGCTACCTTCTGCTTATTTTTCTTGAAGAAGCTCTCAGCGCAATCACTTCTACTCTCTTTGCAAGAAAGAATAAACATACTCCTCTTTTTCCTTGTTTTTTTCTATGGTATTTATCTTAACATAATTTTAACCGAATTGCAAGGGGTAAAGCAATTTTTGTTAGTCTTCCTCGTATTCTACTTCTTCAAATAACGGGTCTGCAAAAAATTCCGTAAGTTCCATGTTTAATCCTTCACAAATATGAAGAATAGTTGCAAGTCTTGGACTTTGTATCGTAAAAATCCTAATAAATATGCACCGTTTTATGCTTGCAAACAAAATACATTCCATACAAACTTGTAAAAGAAAAGCAAATACAAAAGAGAAACCGATGTTACTCAGGTTTCTCTTTTTATTATTTTTTATACTATTTTCTTTTTTTAGAAAAACTCTATACTAAACTTGCAAGAAAAATCTTTCTTTGGGTCTAGTAATATCATTTTTTCTTTATTACGAAATACACCATCTGCACTTACTCTATCTGCTGTAGTCTGCCAAGGTTCTATACATAAAAATGGTGCATTCGGTTTAGACCATATTGCTAAATATGGAAATCCAGAAAAATCTACTGTTAATATTTTTTTATTTTCTCTTTTTGTTTTTAAACTAATTTGATTAGACGTAAGCCCTTTCATAATAATAGCATCATTACGGAAACTATCTTTTTCTAGTACAATGGCTTTATCTTTGTATAAAATATTTTTTCCATAGTCTGTACCAATAAGTCCATCAATTAAATACAAAAAGTGAATTTTCTTTTCTTCTTGTTCAAATTCTAAATAATAATTTTCATACGGCATATCTAATTTAAAAGCAGGATGTCCACCAATTCCAAAAGGCATTACCGTATCTCCATCATTTAACACACGATACTGCACTGTTAGCTTGTTATTTTCTACCGTATAGGTAACAAACAAAGAAAATGCAAATGGATATTTATCATGTGTGCTGTTATTACTTCTAAGCACATAAGAATGAAAATTTTCTAACTTTGTAATAGGCTCAAATTCCATATCTCTTGCAAAACCATGTTGCATCATCTCATAAATTCTACCATCTATCATAGTTTGATTTTTCTTTAGTTTTCCTACAATAGGAAACAATATCGGACTTCTTCTTTTCCAATATACTCTCCCACTTTTATCGGTACAGTCAGCCCCCTGGTGCAACATTTCTTTTCCATTCCACTTAATGCTAACAAGCTCTGCACCAGTTCTTACAGATTGTATCTCTAAACTCATGTTCCTATAAAACCTCCCTATGCTATTACTATTGTATTGTAAAATAGAAAATAAGCGCTCCAATCATAGCAATAATAAATCCTAGCATTTTTAGCCCCATAGAAGCATCATTTTGGTCACCAAAGCTAAAAAGTTTTCTGGTAATTCTTCTTGCATCATATACCATAACAGTGCCAAGTAATGCTATAAGAGAACTTACTATTAAAATAACAACATTTCCTATTTCCATTTTGCTTCATCCTTTTTTTATTATTATACCTATATTATGTTATTTTACAAAAAAAGTCAAGAGTTTTTCGTTTTCTCCTAAAAACAGATGGAGAAAAACTCCATCTGTTTTGTCTGTTATATGCATAGAATAATACCATCATAGGCATCTAACTCTATTTTGTTTTTTTTCAAGAATAGAGTTGTTTCTATGTTCTTTTTGGTACATTTTTTGATAGTAAACATCACTTTTCCTTTCTGGTATTCTTCCGGAATTACTATTGTCTCCTTGCTTCCGCTTCTGTTTACAGCAATGAACATGTTATGTTCTTTGCTTTTCCTTTCCCAAATGCAAATATCAGTATCTACTCTTAAAAAAGCAAATTCTGCTTCTGCTAAAAAAGGATTCTCTTTTCTTATTTTTCCTAACTTCTTATAGAAGTTTACCAAATTTTTATCTCGTCTTCCCCATGGATAACACTTGCGGTTAAAGGGATCTTTGTACCCCATCAGTCCCGCCTCATCTCCATAGTACACACATGGGATACCTGGCAGAAAATATTGTAGCATTGTTGCTATTTTTAGTCTTTTTTTACCAAGTCTGTATTGTGCTTTACTAAGGCTATCTAACCTTGCTTGTTCCTTACGTTCCTCTACGTAGTTCGATTTCCTTTCGAGTTCTTCTCCTGCAAGTGCTGTAATTGCCCGTATGGTATCATGGGTGGATAAAAAGTTCATTAAGCAATCCACCGCTGGTTTAGGATATGACTCTAAAATATTCATAATCGTGTTGTAAAATTCAGAGCCATCTATCCCGCCATATCGTACATAAGACAAAATAGCATTTTTAAACGGATAATTCATAACACTATCTAACTGCTTGCCTAAAAGATACTCTCTTCTCTTTCCATAGCCCTCTTTGGTAACAGTATCTTCCCATACCTCACCATAAAGAACTTTGTCCGAATAAGATTTTACTTTTTGTGCAAGTGGAGTTAAAAACTCGTCTGGAAGCTCATCTACCACGTCTAACCTAAGTCCATCTGCTCCTTTTGCAAACCACAAATCAATAATACCATTATCTCCAAAGATGTACTTTTGATATTTTGGACTCCATTTGTTTAGTTCTGGCAAGGTATCAAATCCCCACCATGTACGGTATCCACAAGGAATCCGTCTATCAAACGTATACCAAGAAAAATACGGACTTTCTGTCGATTGGTAAGCACCTAAAGAAGGATATTTTCCAGACTTATTAAAATAGATGCTTTCACTTCCTGTATGGCTAAACACACCATCTAAAAGAATATGAATTCCCATTTGATGTGCTTTTTTTGCCAAGCTTTCAAAGTCGTCCCAATCACCTAGTAAAGGATTTACTTTTTCGTAATTCGCAGTAGAATAGCCGTGGTTTTCCGCCGATTCCACAATAGGCATAAGGTACAAATTGGATACTCCTAAACTTTTTAAATATGGTAGCTTTTCTTCTATTCCTTTCAAGTTACCGCCAAAGAAATCATTGTTTCTAACAATACCGTTTTCGTCTGGCATGTATACAGGCATTTCGCCCCAATCTTGCCGATATACAATGGAATCTGGAATAGAGGTTTTACCATTTTTGGCCTTATAAAATCTGTCTGGGAAAATCTGATACATTACGCCTTGTTTTGCAAAATCTGGTGTTCGGAAATTAGCATCATAGCAGGTAAGTTTCCAGTGCCATCCTTCTAGGTTGTAACTGTAAAATCCTTCGTTTGTTCTTGGATTTCTTTTAATTAGGTTTGTTTTTCCATTTTTGGTTATTCTAAAACAATACCCATACACACCTGGAACTTGTAAGGAAATCGTACAAGAAAATATATTTTCTCCTTGCTGTAATTTCTTCCAAGGCATTGGTTCTTCCCGGATAGGATGATTCCAATCTCCCCATGGACATACCATTAATTGCAGTGCATTAACATATACGTCATTCGGTATCCGTACAGAAAAAGTACACTCTGTGTTGGTACGAATAGCACCAAAAGGATTTTTGTGTTCTAACATATAACTGTTGTACATACGCATCTTGTTACCTCCTTGTAATTACTTGGACGGTTCCTATCTAACGATTCTACTTATACTATAACATTTTTCGACATATATTGCAAACCTGCTATATTTTTAAATTTCTATTCTATCTTTAAACTTCTCTTTTACTAGCTTTTTCAGTAACTTATTTTTTTCTTGCTCCAAATTGGGGTCTTCTTGTATAATATGAATGGATGTTTCCTGCACTAGTTTTAATGTTGGCATATCTTCAAAAAGATTAGCTATTTTAAACTCAGGAAGTCCATGCTGTTTGGTTCCAAAAAATTCTCCAGAGCCTCTTAACTCTAAATCTTTTTCTGCTATTTTAAATCCATCTTGGGTTTCGCACATAATCTTCATACGCTCTTTGGTATTTTCTCCTAATGTTCCACATTTTAAAATACAATACGATTTATATTTTCCTCTTCCCACTCTACCACGTAATTGATGAAGAGCCGCAAGACCAAAACGTTCTGCATTTTGAATTACCATAATAGTAGCATTTGGAACATCCACTCCTACTTCTATTACCGTGGTAGAAATCAAAATATCAATCTCTCCATTTTTAAAAGCTCCCATAATTTCTTCTTTTTCTTTTGCCTTCATTTTTCCATGTAAGTACTCTACTCTTAAATCTGGAAATACTTCTTCTTTGTAATGGGTAGCAAGCTCCATAACAGATTTTGCATTTATTTCTTCGTTATCTTCTATTAAAGGGCATACCATATAGCACTGTCTGCCTTCTTGTACTTGCTTTCGAATAAAGGTATTTACCCTGTCTTCCATTTTTTCCCCTACTGCAAAAGTATCTATGGTTTGCCTGTTTGGTGGAAGCTCGTCCATAATAGAAATATCCAAATCGCCATATAAAATAAGGGCAAGAGTTCTTGGTATTGGGGTTGCAGTCATAACTAATACGTCTGGATTTTCTCCTTTACTAGAAATAATACCTCTTTGTTTTACTCCAAAACGGTGTTGCTCATCTGTTACGACAAAACCAAGTTTTTTAAATTCTACATTTTCTTGCAAAAGTGCATGGGTTCCTATTAAAATATCAATTTCGCCATTTTTTAGTTTCTCTAAAATCGCTTCTTTTTGCTTTTTCGTTAGTTTACTAATTAATAATTCACACCTGATGCCAAAAGGCTCTAATATATTTTTAAAATTTACCAGATGCTGACTAGCAAGAATAGCCGTTGGTGCCATAATTGCTACCTGATAGCCACATTTTACTACCTTATATGCTGCAATAATGCTAACAATCGTTTTACCAGAACCAACATCTCCTTGTAATAATCTGTTCATTGGCTTTTCCGACTCTAAGTCGCCATCTATTTCTTCTAACACACGAAGCTGTGCCTTAGTAAGACGAAAAGGTAGTGTTTGTATTACATCAGACATATGTACTTCTTTAGAAAAAGCAATGCCTTTCTTTTCGTTTTTATTGGCATATTTTAAGCTAAGGAGTGCAAGCTCCATGGCTAGTAGCTCTTCAAATACTAGGCGTTTTCTTGCTCGTTTAAACTCGTTAAATGTATCTGGAAAATGAATACTTCTGGTAGCAGTATTTGTATCCAATAACTGATATTCCTTTAAAAGATAATCCGGAAGTGTTTCTTCCAATTTTCCTTCTACTTCCCTAATACCATTTTCCATAATGTTACGAAACATATTATTGGTAATAGAATAGGTTAAAGGATAAATAGGAATAATTTTTCCTGTATTTTTACTTTGTCCTTCCTTATCAAATACAGGTCCCGTAAGTTCTACTCTTCCTCCTTGCACCGTAGCTTTTCCAAAAAAAACATATCTTTTTCCCATTTCTATTACGGTTTTCACATATTTTTGATTAAACCAAGTAATAATACAAGTTCCAGTCTCATCGCGAACCAGTAACTTGTATATCTTCATATTTCTTCTATTGGTGGGGATTTCTTGCACTCTACTAATAGCTATTCCGCTAATTAAAACTTCCTCTCCATTTACTACCTCTGCTATTTTTTTAGGTTTATTTCTATCTTCATAATCTCTTGGATAATACTCTATCAAATCCTTTAGCGTAAAAATACCGAAGCTTTGCAAGCACCTCCGCTTTTGCAGGTCCTACTCCTTTCACATACTTTACAGACTTTGTTAAATCTACCATAAAAAGCCACCTCTTGTTTTTTCCTTACGCTATTGTATCATTTTTTTTTTGTTTTGTATAGTAAAAGAGACGGACTAAATTTGTCCGTCCCTTTTGTTTTTTTAAATTGCCATTTGGCTTCCTAGGAATGTGGCTGCAGATTGTACTACTTTTTTTTCTACGTCTGACATTTTTGTGCTTGCATCTTTGGATATTAGAATAACGCTACCTATTACGTCTCCTTCTGAGATGATAGGATAGACTACTTGTGAATTGTTTTTTCTTTCTTTATTATCGTTTTTTGTGATTGGTATAGAATTATTTCCGTTTTCTTCACTTAAGTAGTATTCTTTATCTTCCATTAGTTGTTCTAGCTCTGGGCTTAAGTCTTGTTCTAGAAATTCTTTTTTAGAGCCTCCAGATACGGCGATAACAGTGTCTTTATCGGTAATACATGCAATATGTCCTGTGGTTTTGGAAAGAGTTTCTGCATAGCCTGTTGCAAATTCGGATAATTCTCCTATTGGAGAGTATTTTTTTAAGATTACTTCTCCTTCTTTATCCGTAAATATTTCTAATGGGTCACCTTCTTTAATACGAAGTGTTTTCCTTATTTCCTTTGGTATTACTACTCTACCTAAATCATCTATTCTTCTAACTACTCCGGTTGCTTTCAAAAATTTTCCCTCCTTGTCATATTTAGTTTATATAGTTAGTATGACAATTTGGGAAAATTTTATACATTTTTATTTTATTTCTAGTTTTTTTCTTAACGGTTTCTTCTAAATATACCAATAGCAATTAAGGTAATGCAAAGAACAATAGCTATCACAATAACAATTAAGATTATGGTTAAAATGCTTATTCCTCCTTCTTGTTCTTGCTCTTCTTCTGCATTTGGAACTACATCTTCTACTGCTATTACTTGTTCTGGTTGTAAGTTTTTGTCTATATTGGTTAATTCTTCTTCTACTCTTCTTTTTTGCAATTCTAGGTTTTGTTTGTTTTGTAAAATAGCATCTGCACTTTGGTCTACCATTTGTTTAATAGCGGCTGTACTGTTTTGATAACTGCTTTCTTGGCTTAAGAGTACTACTGTTTTTCCACTTTCAAAATTAGCACTCCATTCGTTAATTACCATAAAAGGAATTGCTAAAGAATCTCTTAATATGTTATTTTTTTGTTCTTCTAATTCTTTTACTTGCAAACGAATATAAATATCTGCTCCAATGCTATTAGCAAATTTTGCTCTTTCTTCTTCTGATAAAGTACTATTTCCTGGAATATATACTATTTTTTCTATGGTATTTTCTTTTTGTACTTGTGTATAAAGATTTGCAAGTGTTGTGGCTTGTAATTGGGAAGCACTAATGGTGTTTCCTGTTGTTTGGCTTGCCACTTCTTGGTAAATTTCGGTTTGTACATTTGGTATATCTACTACTACTAGTAACCCTTTTAAGGTTAATCCTTCTAATTCACAATTTTGTCTTACATATTCTAAAGAAAGTACTTGTCCTTCAAATACATCTAAAATACCATTTTCGTTTTCTTGTGCATTATGAAAATATTGTGCAATTAAGTCTTGTCTATTTTCTTTTATCCATTGTCTTAGGATAACATAGTTAAATAGTTTGGTATATGTTTCTCCCACTTCGTATTTTGCTGCTTGTTCTGTTCCTGTTCCATCTAAATAGGTATAGGTAGAACTAATTTTGTTATCGTTTAATAGATTATCTATAATTTGACTAGTGGTTGTTGTATTTTGTATATTTAGGCTAATTCCGTCTCGAATCCAAGTATGGAAGTTAGCATCTACTAATTCTTTTACTTTTTGTAAAAATTCTTCTCTGCTTAGTCCAAATACTTTTGTTCTTTCAAATTCGCCGTTTACTTGTTTTTCTAATACTATTTCATCTTCATATATTTCTTTTTCTATTACAAAACGTCTATTTAAGTCTATAATATTTACATTTTGATAAGAATAGGTAATGGTATCATCTTCAAATGTATAGTTTGCTGGTTCTACTTTGGTAACTAGTGGCACATCTTTTTCTGGTACAATAATTTTTACTTGTAGATTTTTACAAGTTTTTTCTATCCCAAAGTTTTCTAGCTCATATTCTACTCTTGGTGCTGTACTCATATTTGTTGAATTGTATTCTATTTGTATTTTTTTATATTCACCTGCTGCCATTTTAGTGGCAATAATGTAATATACTTTTCCATCTCTTTCTTCTATTTTAGGTTGTACTTGTGTATTATTAATTTTAATTTCTACATTTTCTACGGTTGTTCCTGTTTGTGTATTTCCTAGTGGAATGGAAAAGGTATGAGATTTAGCTACATTTGTTGTGTTTTGTAAAATAAATTGATTGGTTACTTTTTCTTTTTCAATATCAATTGTAACCGTATTAGCAATCATGCTTACTTCTGTATTTTGGCTTAAATCGGTTATTCCTTCTGCTCTAAAATAGGATGTTTGTGGCGCCATATCTACTGCCAAACAACTTCCTATCATACTAAATAGTAAAAACATAAGTAGTACTATAATACCTATTTTTTGCATTTTCATTTGTTTTCCCCCTCTAAAACATATTTTTAATTTTCTTCTGCGAATTCTTCTTTGATACCACCTAGTCTAAATTTATATTTATCTAAAATGTTTCCTAATTCTTTAGAGAAACCTTTTAGCATAACAACTTTAATGGTTGTTTCTTTACCTGTTACATAATCGTCGATTACTTGTTTTAACTTTTTAATATTTTTCATTTCTGGTTCAATTTCTTTGGTGTACATGTTAGCTCTATTTGCAAGCATTTCTTTAATAGTAACAATATCTTCGTTACTTGCACAAGAAATACGTTGGAACATTTGGAATACATCGTAATACTTAAAGATTGGAACATTCATGCACTCTTTTGCAAACCTATCATAAAATTGTTCCATTTTCATTGGAATACACTTAAAGATTTCTTCTGCTTTCTTAGCATACATCTTATCTTTTAAGGTTGCATTAATATTATTAAAATGTTTTAAGATGTCTTCCATATCAATAGCAACATCATTTACTGCTATTTGGTCAAGTTCTTCGTCTACATTGTCGCAATATTCAGAAGTAAGAGAAGATATATTCATTCCATTTAAAAATACGCTTTTAATGGTTTTTAAATCGTAATCAATAAGTCCTTTTTGAATAAAGTAATTAAAATAGGCGTATAATTTTACAATATCAATAAGTCTTATTGTTCCATTTTTTACTTCTGTTAATACCTCATCAATTACACCAGGGAATTGGTCATCTGTGATTTTCCAGTATTCTTCTGTTAGCAATCTTTTGTAGCCTGGAAGTTTATCGGTATCTACTGTATTAATAATGGTTTCCATGTCCTCTTTAAAAGTTCTCATGTCAAATATTCTGGTTCTTACATAAATTTCTATAAATTTAAAGAAACGATATTCTGCTTTAAAGTTGTAGTAATAGTTGTTATCAAATTCTTTAATATAAAATTGTCTGTTATCCATAAATACCCTAGAAGAAACCAATGTTGCCTTATATTCTTCGTTATTTTGGATGTTAACAAATTTGTCTTTGGTAATTTTACCTGCTTTAATTTCAAAAGAAATAGCAATGGTAAAGATAAGCATGGTTTGTAATACTCTGTTATTGGTATTTGGATGTGCCTTGTTTACCATGTCAAATATCTTTTTAAAGTCTGTTAAGGCATGTTTTAAAATTCTTAAGTTTTTCGTTCCACTTTTATTAAAAGTAGAAATGATTAAATTGGTATTTTCTCTTAAAAAACGTATTAATTCTGGGTATCTTTCATATCGCATTAACAAGCCATTAATAATATAGTTAAATTCTGGTGCGTATTCAAAGGTTTCCCCTATTAATTTTTCTTTTATTCTTTCATAATCGTTTGCTTTGTCAAAAACTTCTTCTATAGTATCTTGAATTTTTTCTACCAATGGTTTGTCTGTTTTTACAGATAAGTCTTCTTCTTTATCTAGTAAATACGTAGCAATAAAAGTTTTCATTTCTAAGTTGGAACTTTTTAATTTGGTAGATAACTCTTTTTCGTTACAAATAATAATAGTTTTGATATGGTCATGTTCTACAAAGTTATTAATATATCCTAAAATATCAATAACATCTACATTAGCTCTTTCTAAGTCATCAAAACATAGTACTTTGTCATCGGTAGAAAAAAACTGACTATAGTCAATTTTATCCCCATTTTGGGTAACTCCAAAAAAGTTTGCCATATCTAATCCCGTCTTAGCGTATTCTGGTATATTAGTTTGTCCATTTGCTTGCATATATTTTTTTAGGTTTTTGTCCATCAGCTGTGTAGTTTCAATAAAGATTTTTTTACTAATTTCTTCTAGATTAGAAATACCATATAAAGACATATAAATAGTGGTATATTGCTTGCCGTTTAATTGCATAGTTTCTATTTTATTGCGAATTTTATGGTTCCAAAAATATGTTTTACCGCTTCCCCATTCACCGTTAATCATGATGGCATAGTCGGTATAGTCTGCTCTTACATAATCTAATATGCTTTCTACTAAATCATCCATTTTTCTACCTACCTTTTCTCTAATCTTTTGCTATTGTAAATATCCCAATTTTACTAGCACCTGCTTGTTTTAGCATTTTGCTACATTCTTCTAAGGTACTTCCTGTTGTAAAAATATCGTCTACTAGTACAATACGCTTTCCTTTTATTGTTTCTTCTTTTTTTACTTGATATACTCCTTTTATATTCTGTTTTCTTTGCTCTTTATTTAAAGTAGACTGTGGTACTACATTTTTTATTTTTACTAAGCAATTGCTGATTACTGGAATATCTAGCTTTTTTCCAATTTCTTTGGCAATGAGTTCACTTTGGTTATATCCTCTTTTTCTTTTTCTATCATTATGAATCGGAACTGGAATCATTATATCATACTTTTTTAAAAATCTACAAGCTTTTTCATTTTTTAATATAATTTTTACAAAAGTTCGATATAAGTATGCCGACTGATAAAATTTATAGGAAAGTAGCATCTTTTTTATCTCATCTCTATGGTAAGAAAGCAAAAAGAATCCATCCTCATAGGATGCAGTTAGATAGCCTCTTCTTCTATTTTCCGCTTTTGCTTGTATGTTATGTAAACACTTGTTGCAAATCCATTTTTCTCCTACTTTTCCGCAAACACCACAAACGGGTGGATAAATGCACTCTAATAGCGCCGTAAAAATTGGTTGTAAGAATGAAAACATCGCTCGCATCTCCTTTACGAGCCCCCTATATTCCTTATACTTCCCCTTTTTCTAACATATATGCAAGACCTGTGTTTCTTTTTTTGATTTCGTTATTGTGAATCATAGACGTAATTACTGTATCATAGCCTACAACAATCAGTAGCTTTTTAGCTCTGGTAATGCCTGTGTATAACAGATTTCTAGTTAGTAACATTGGACTAGATGGAAAAATTGGTAAAATTACTACATCAAATTCGCTTCCTTGTGCCTTGTGAATGGTAATACTGTAAGCAAGTTCAATTTGGTCTAATTCGGCAAAATCGTACCAAGCAATTTTTTCGTCATCATATTGTATTTTAACTTGTTTATTTTCCTCATCTATTTTTAAAATTGTTCCTAGCTCTCCATTAAATACCCCTGTTCCAGTTTCGTATGCATTTTCTGTTTGTCTTTCCCAAAAGATATCGTAATTATTTTTTACCTGCATAATTCTATCACCTTTTCGATAGGTATAACCAGAGTTTTGCCTTTCTGGCATTCCTTCTACTTTTTGATTTAACGCTTTTTGTAATTCTTCGTTTAAGCTTTTTGTTCCTAGCCTTCCCTTTTTGGTAGGAGATAATACTTGAATATGATGGAAAAAGTCATAGTTTCCATAGTTTTGCAGTCTTCCCTTACAAAGAGAAAGTATTTGCTGTAAAATATCTTCTTGGTTTCTAGAAGCAATATAAAAGAAATCATTTTGCGAAGATGCTTCTTCTTCCCCTTTTACTAAAAATGTTTTTCCTTCGTTTACACGGTGAGCATTTACAATAATTTTGCTTTGAGCTGCTTGTCTAAAAATTTTATTTAGCACTACTGTTGTTATACTTTCTGATTCCATAATGTCTTTTAACACATTTCCTGGTCCTACAGAAGGAAGCTGGTCCACGTCTCCTACTAACACTAGTTTGGTTGTTTGGTATATTGCTTTCATAAGGTAACTTGTTAAAAAAATATCCATCATAGACGCTTCATCTACAATAATAATATCAGCATCAATAGGAGCCACTTGTACATCATTTCGAAGCAATATATCTTCTTGTAACTTTCCTATTTCTAGTAATCGGTGCAGTGTTTTGGCTTCTTCTCCTGTTGCTTCTGTCATCCTTTTGGCAGCTCTACCAGTAGGCGCACATAGTACAGGTTTTAGCCCATGTGCCTTATATATTTCTATTATCGTTTTAATAATCGTTGTTTTTCCTGTTCCTGGTCCTCCGGTAATAATGGTAACATTATTTTCATTTACTGCATGTACTGCCTCTTTTTGTTCTTCGGATAAGGTAATGTTTTGCAGTTTTTCGGCTTTTTTTATTTCTTTTTCAAAATTTGGTATTTTTTTACGGTTTTCACTTTCTTTTAGGCGTAATAGTTTTTCTGCTACTGCTTGCTCCGCTTCAAAAAAAGAAGATAAATATACCCATTCTTCGTTTTCTTCTTCCCTATCTTGAAGAACAATATCACCTGTTACTTTTAAATCAATAATTGCTTCTTCTATTTCTTCTTCGGAAACTCCTAAGAGAGAAACTTCAAATGCAACTAGATTTTCATATAATGTACAGCAATGTCCGTTATAGGAAATTTGATGTAATCCATATTTAATAGCACTTTTTATTCTTTTGGTATTATCTAGGGTAAAACCAAGTTCCATGGCTACTTTGTCTATTTGTTTAAAATCCACATTAGGAAGAATATCTACCAACACATAAGGGTTTTCTTCTATTTGCATTTTGGCATTTTCTCCTAATTTATCGTATACCGTTTTAGTGCTAGTAGCAGAAATTCCAAATTGTTCTAAGTAACTTACCAAATTCCACATTTCCCAATTTAAATTAAATTCTTCGGAAATGTGAATCGCTTTTTCCTCTGTAATACCTTTTATAACAGCTAGCTTTTTAGGTTCATATTTTAAAACATGTAAAGTATCTTCTCCAAATGTTTTTACAATTTTTTTAGCAATAGAAGGACCTATGCCTTTAATAATACCATTGGCTAAATATTTTTCTAATGCAGCTTCGGATTGTGGCATTATTTTTTCAAAGGTATCTATTTTAAATTGTTCACCATATTCTATATGGTTTACCATATTTCCCATTAGCTTTAAGCTATCACCACATTGAATAAAAGGAAGATAGCCCACAACGGTAATAAGTTCCTCTTCTTCTGTCAAAAAAGTTGCAATAGTATATCCATTATTTTCATTTTTATATATTATATCTTCCACTTGACCCGTTATTTCCAATTTTAAGTCCTCTTTCCATTTTTCTACTCACATTCTATCAAATAAAAAAGAAAAATACAATACTTTTGTTCGTATTTTACTCTTCCTCTACACTGTCCATTATCTTTTTGCAATCTTTCCAATCAATTACATGTAAAAATGGATAATCTTCACTTAACTTTTTTGCTATTTCTCTTGTTTCGTCTTTAGATGCTAAGTCTGCAATAACAATATCTTTTATGTATTCGTCTTTTCCATATAGTATACGAAAAATAAGGTTTTTTAGAAAACCTTCTATATTATTTGCTTGGTTTTTGGTTGCAATAATGACATAAATTCCATCTGCTTTAAAATGTGTATATGTACATATATAAATAATACTTTTAATAATTTCAAATAATCCATATAAAGCCAAAGTCCATAAAACCATATTCCATAAAAAATCTGCCATATGCTTTCCTCCCTATAGGAGTATCATATGACAGATTCCTTGCTTTGGTTCGTTATTTTATATACCTAAACGATACAATAAAAAAGTAACTTCTTTTTTAATTTATAACTTTACTACTTTTTCCCATGGTAATTCTGGCTTTCCAAAGTGTCCATAATTGGTTGTTTTAGCATAAATTGGTTGTTTTAAGCCTAAATATTCTATCATTCCATTTGGTGTTAAATCAAATTTTTCCTTTATTTTTTTGATAATTTCTTCTTCTGGAATAGTATTGGTTCCAAATGTATTACAATAAATAGACATTGGTTCTTTCATTCCAATAGCATAGGCTACTTGTAATTCACATTTTTTTGCTAATCTACTTGCTACTACCGATTTTGCAATATGTCTTAACATGTATGCAGCAGACCTATCTACTTTACTAGGGTCTTTTCCAGAAAAAGCACCACCACCGTGACGGCTATATCCACCATAGGTATCTACAATAATTTTTCTACCTGTTAGTCCTGTATCTCCTAGTGGTCCTCCAATAACAAATCTACCTGTTGGGTTAATATAAATTTTGGTATTAGCATCTATATACTTACTATCTACTACAGGTTCTATTACTTCTCTTATTAAATCTTGTTTCATTTGCTGTAAATCGATACCGTCTTGGTGTTGATTAGATATTAAAATAGTTTCTATTCTGGTTGGAATACCATCTTCGTATTCTACTGTTACTTGGGTTTTGCCATCTGGTCTTAAATAAGGTAAAATGTTTTCTTTACGTACTTTTGTTAGCTGTTTTGCAAGTTTATGTGCCATACTAATAGCAAATGGCATATATTCTTCTGTTTCAGAGCTTGCATAACCAAACATAATTCCTTGGTCACCTGCTCCACCTATATCAACACCTTGTGCAATATCTGGGCTTTGTTTCGTTACATTTACCAAAACATTACAGGTTCTATAATCTATTCCAGTAGTGCTATCATCATAGCCTATTTCTTGTATGGTTTGTCTTACTATTTTTTCTATATCAATATTGGCATTGCTTGTAATTTCTCCTGCAACTAAAATAGTATCTTTTGCTGCAAATGTTTCTGCTGCTACTCTAGAATTTTTGTCTTGTTCTAGGCAAGCATCTAAAATTTTATCCGAAATAAGATCACATAATTTATCGGGATGTCCTTCTGTAACACTTTCGGAAGTGAACAAATATTTTTCCATTTTTTACTCCTTCTTCTGGTTAATTTACTAATATTTATGCAAATTAAGCAGATTTTTTTGTTATAAAAATTCCATTTTACGCAAAATAAAAAGCCACCAAAAATAAACTCTTGTGTGGCTCCCTATTTACTTAAAACTTAAACTAATTCTAAAATAGCTACTTCTGCTGCATCTCCACGTCTTGGTCCAGCTTTTACTATTCTAGTATATCCACCAACTCTACCTTCGTATTTTGGTGCAATTTCGTTAAATAATTTTGCTGTAAGGTCGATATTGTTTCCTTCACTATCTTTTACTTTGTTAATTGTTTTCATCATTTTTCTTCTTGCATTTAATCTTGAAGGCATATCTTTTTGTCTTTTTTCAGTAGTAGTTTCTTTTACTACTCTTAAATACTCTTTTCCATTTTTGCTTTTTACTAATTCTGTTACTTTTTTACCTTTGCTATCTACTTTTGCTTTTACTACTTTAGTATCTACCATTTCGTAATTATCTTTTTCTTTGATAGCAAGTGCAATGATACTATCAGCCATTGCTTTTACTTCTTTTGCTCTTTCTAATGTTGTTTCTATTTTTCCATGTAACATTAAATCTGTTACTTGGGTTCTTAGCATAGCCATTCTAATATCTGTTTTCTTGCCTAATTTTCTATTCTTTGCCACTTGTTTCACCTTCCCTTTACTTATTCTTCTTCCTTAGCAAAGTCTAATCCTAACACATGCAATTTGTTGGTTACTTCGTCTAAAGATTTCTTTCCAAGATTTCTAACTTTCATCATATCTGCTTCTGTTTTATTAATTAAATCTTCTACAGTAGAAATTCCTGCTCTCTTTAAACAATTGAAAGAACGAACAGATAATTCTAAATCTTCGATAGACATCTCTAATACTTTTTCTTTTTTGTTTTCTTCTTTTTCTACCATAACTTGTGTGTTTTTTGCAGTTTCTGAAAGATCAATAAATAATTCTAAGTGACCTGTCATTACTTTTGCTGCTAAACTTAATGCTTCATATGGTTGCAGGCTTCCATCTGTCCAAACTTCGATGGTTAATTTATCATAGTCTACCATTTGTCCTACTCTTGTATTTTCTACAGAATAGTTTACCTTTTTAACTGGTGTATAAATAGAGTCTATTGGTAATACATTAATGGCTTGATCTGGTTTTTTATTTTTTTCTGCTGTGTTATATCCTCTTCCCATATCAGCTGTCATTTCCATTACAAGATGTCCACCTTCTGCAACAGTTGCAATATGTAATTCTGGATTTAATATTTGTACTTCGCTATCTGCTATAATATCTCCAGCAGTAACTTCTCCTTCGCCATTAAAATCGATACGTAAAACCTTTTCTTCATTATGGTCTAATTTTAGTCTTACTCCCTTTAGGTTTACAATAATTTCTGGAACATCTTCTACTACATTTGGAATAGTAGAGAATTCATGAACAACTCCATCAATTTTTACACTCGTTATTGCACTACCTGGAAGGGAAGAAAGTAAGATTCTTCTTAAAGAATTACCGATTGTTACTCCATATCCACGTTCTAATGGTTCACAAACAAATTTACCATAATTTTTCTTATTATCCATCTCTACGCATTTAATATTTGGCTTTTCAAATTCTATCATTTTTACCTCCTAATAGAGAAAGATGGATGTATTTTTACTAATTATCATACATTTTCGTTCTCTAATCATTTTTTTAAAAATATGCAAAACAAATTTTGAAAGTTTGATATTTCTTTTTGTTTTCCCATTTTTATTTAGAGTAAAGCTCTACTATTAAATGTTCTTCTATTGGTAAATCAATGTCTTCTCTAGCTGCAAGTCTTACTACTTTACCACTTAGGGCATTTTCATCTTTTTCAAGCCATGTTGGAACTGGTCTTGCACTATTTTCTTCGATACAAGCTTTAATAGCTCCACTGTCTTTTTTAATTTCTCTTACAGAAATAACATCACCTGGTTTTACTAGGTAAGATGGTATATTTACTTTTTTACCATTTACATCAAAATGACCATGTGTTACAAGCATTCTAGCTTGTGCTCTAGAAGAACCAAAGCCTAATTTGTATACAACATTGTCTAATCTGCTTTCTAATATTTGAAGTAAGTTATCACCAGTGATTCCTTTTTTATTAGAAGCCATTGCGAAATATCTTCTAAATTGTTTTTCGCCAACTCCATAATAGGATTTTGTTTTTTGTTTTTCTCTTAATTGAGTACCATATTCAGAAAGTTTTTTCTTTTTTTGTCCATTTTGTCCTGGTGCATAGTTTCTTCTGGAAATACTGCATTTATCGCTATAGCATCTAGAACCTTTTAAGAACAATTTTTGACCTTCTCTACGGCATATTCTACATTGTTCATCTTTATATCTTGCCATGAAAAATATTCCCTCCTTCTATACTCTTCTTCTTTTTGGTGGTCTGCATCCATTGTGTGGGATTGGTGTTACATCTTTAATAACACTAATTTCTAATCCTGCTGTTTGCAATGCTCTAATGGCAGCCTCACGTCCTGAACCAGGACCTTTTACATATACTTCTACTGTTTTTAATCCGTGTTCCATTGCAGCTTTTGCAGCTGTTTCTGCAGCTTCTCCTGCAGCAAATGGAGTAGATTTTCTAGAACCTTTAAATCCAAGTTCTCCTGCACTTGCCCAAGATAAAACATTACCTTGTACATCGGTAAGTGTAACTATTGTATTATTGAAACTAGAATGAATATGAGCTTGACCTTTATCAATGTTTTTTCTATCTCTTCTTCTAGTTACTGTCTTTTTTGTTACATTTTTTGTAGCCATATCTTAGCTAACCCTCCTTATTCTTATTTTGCTTTTTTACTTACTAATCTTCTAGGACCTTTTCTTGTACGAGCATTTGTCTTTGTTCTTTGTCCTCTTACAGGAAGACCTTTTCTGTGTCTTAATCCTCTATAGCAACCTATTTCTGTAAGTCTTTTAATATTAAGAGCAACATCTCTTCTTAAGTCACCTTCTACTTTGTATCCTTCCATTTCTTTTCTAATAGAAGCTACTTGGTCATCTGTTAAATCTTTTACTCTTGTATCTGGATTCACTCCTGCTTTAGCTAATATTCTTCTAGAACTTGATACTCCTATTCCATAAATGTAGGTTAATCCTATTTCTACTCTTTTTTCTCTAGGTAAATCCACTCCTGCTATACGAGCCATATTTTTTAGCACCTCCAAATAATTCTTTTTGTTTTTTGTTTTGTTTGTTTCTTAAGTCTTTTAAAAGGGAAATGCATGCTTAAAATACAAATTCGGATTGTAAGGTATATTTTAAACATCCTTTTAAAACCCTTAAGACATATATATAAACACAAATCTAGATAAATCAGCCGCACTAGAATTTGTGTTAATATCTTACTTTTGTTTGGTTATCCTTGTCTTTGTTTGTGTTTTGGGTTTTCACAGATTACTCTGATAACTCCTTTTCTTTTAATAACTTTGCATTTGTCACATATTTTTTTAACTGATGGTCTTACTTTCATTTTATTACACCTCCTAAGAATTTTTATCTATTCCTGCGGGTCAACAGTTTTCTTTTTAACAATTTTATGATTTATTTTGCTCTCCAAGTTATTCTGCCTTTATTTAAATCATATGGAGAAAGTTCCAATTTCACTTTATCACCTGGTAAAATTTTGATATAATTTACTCTTAATTTTCCAGAGATATATGCTGTTACTTGGTGTCCATTGGCAAGTTCTACAATAAAATTGGTGTTTGGCAATGTTTCCACTACCGTACCTTCTACTTCAATAACATCTTCTTTTGCCATAAACTCTTTTCCCTCCCCAAACTAATTGCTTATTTTCTTATGGTTTCGGTGCACGAAAAAAGACCATTACCCATTTTTCTGCAATTAGCTAATATAGTATATAACATTTTTATAGTAAAGTCAATACTTCTGGCTCATTTTCCGTAATTAAAATTGTATTTTCATAATGAGCTGCCAAACTTCCATCTTCTGTTACAATAGTCCAGCCATCGTCTAATTCCAAAATGTTAGGCTTTCCTGCCATTACCATAGGTTCTATAGCAAGGGTCATTCCTGGTTCTATACGCATGCCTCGCCCCGCTTTTCCGTAGTTTGGAATGCCTGGGTCTTCATGCATTTGTCTTCCAATACCATGCCCTTGAAATTCTCTTACTACGTTATATCCATGGGATTCTACAAATTCTCCAATACGATGGGAAATATCGCCAATACGAAAACCTGGTTTTGCAAATTGAATTCCTTCAAAAAAAGCTTGTTTGGTAATATCTACTAACTTTTGTGCTTCTTTTGATGCTTTCCCTACAATAAAGGTTCTAGCCGCATCGCCGTGAAAACCATTTTTAAAGGTAACTAAATCAATACTAACCACATCACCTTCTTGAATAATAGTTCTTTTAGAAGGAATGCCATGAATAACTTCATCATTTACCGAAACACATAACGTAGCCGGAAAAGGTGGTACTCCTTTTATACCACTAGGATAGCCTTTTTGGGCAGGTACTGCTCCATGTTCACGTATGATTTGTTCTGCAATTTTATCTAATTCTAGTGTACTCATACCTGCATGAATTTCTTTTTCTAGTACCTCATATACCAATGCTGTAATTCTACATGCTTCTCTCATTTGTTCTACTTCTTTTTTAGATTTTATGGTAACCATATTTATTTCCTCTTTTCTATTATCTATCGGTTTTGCAAATAATCCCTTATTTCTATTGCTACATCTTTTGTAGTCGTATTGGATTCATTATTCATTTTTACAGTATATAAAATATTCTCTCTTTTATAATAATTAATTAATCCTTCGGATGTCTCGTGATATGTTTTTAATCTTTTACGAACCGTTTCTTCGTTGTCATCAATTCGTTGTACTAAAGGTCCACCACATTTATCACAAATTCCTTCTTTTTTTGGTGGTCTAAAATCTAGGTTATAGATTTCTCTACAATTTTTATTAATACAAGTTCTTCTTTTTACAATTCTATCTACAATATCGTCATCTGGTAAATCTAATTCTACTGCTACATCTACCATTTTACGTTGTAATTTTAAAATATAATCTAACACAATTGCTTGGTTTCTGGTTCTTGGGAAACCATCTAAAATAACACCATTTTTTACATCTGGTTCTTCTAATCGTTTTTCAACAATTTGAATAGCTAGTTCATCTGGAACAAGAAGTCCATTTGAAATATAATTTTCTATTTGTTCCCCAAGTTTATCATGTTTTTTAGCATAACTTCTAAAAATTTCTCCACTAGAAATATGTACAATTCCAAGTTCTTCGGAAAGTAACTTTCCAACAGTACCTTTTCCAGTACCTGGGGCTCCTAACATAATAATTACCATCTTGCTTTTCCTCCATTTCTTTTTCTACAGCGGTAATTATAGCACAAAAAAAGGAAAAAGACAACAAAAAAGACAGACGAATCTGCCCTTTTGTTCTTTATTTTACAGTATAATTTGTTAAATCTGGTAATGCAATTTGCTCGTCTGTTACTGTGCCAATACTATATTCATACTGGCAAGAAACATCTACTTTTTGACCATTTTCTTCTGCTGTACCAAAATTTGCTTTTACTACTAATAAATTATCTTTGTTATACCATACTTTATTTCCCATATTGTTCCATAAGTAGCAAGTGGTATCTCCTAATTTTTGACTTACTAAACTGCTTGTTAAGCTATAAATAAGGTTATTTTGAAAAATATGTTTTTCATCATTACCCACCGCATAATCATATCCTGGGTTTGGTACATTATCTAGTAAAACATTTTCGTATATCATTTTACCTGCAATTTTTTGATTTTCATTAATTAGCCAAGCTTCTTTGGTATCTGCATTTTTATAAATAGTTCTTCCTTCTCGCATTTTTAAGACTATGGTATTTCCCTTTTTAAAAAATTCGGAACTATAATCTGGCACATCATTTTCTAAAAAGGTAATTTTACAATATACATTTTCTTCTGCATTTAATTCTTTTGCTTTTGCTTGAATTTGTTGTAATACAGTCATTTTTTGAATGGTTAGTCCTATCCAAATAAAGATAGCAATAAGTAAAAACATAACTACAACAAAAATTACTTTTTTGTTCATCTTTTTAATATCTTCTTTTGACATCTTTTCAGATTCTTTCATTGGTATTCCCTCCATATCTTTTGTTTCTAGTTATAATATTCTGCTACTCTTTTAGACTTTGTTAAATAACTAAACCAAATGGTAGAATAAGCAATTGCCTGCACAATCGTTTGTGTTTCTGTTTGAAAATATAATACATTTTCTTCTCCTACCCAAGTAGCATATAAAACCATACGTACCACTGTAGTAACAATAATAAGAAATGCTATTGCTACTAGATGGCCTTTCAAGCGGTATAACGTTTGTCTATTCCTTTTGTTAAAAATTAGAATAGAAGTAAGCAGTAGTACCATGCAACCAAAAGAACATACAAAAACAGAAAAAATTGCAATATGAAACCATTCTCTGTTTACAAATCCTTGTGGCTCTAAATTAATATATACACTATAAATCATTTGTAGGAAGCTAATAAATAGTGTAATCAAAAAGAATAAATGCCATCCTCTTATTTTAGAATAGTCTTTTTTTACTTCTTCTTCCATCTTATAAATCCTCCTCTTTTGGAGTTGTTTTGCGTTTTGCTAGTTTATAAATAAGATAGACAATTCCTGTGCCAACAAGTACACCAACAGTTCCTGCTATTACATAAAAATTGATGTCTTCATTTGGCATTTTTTCTATTTGGTCAAATTGAATACTTTGTACCATACTAACTAATTCTTGTTCTTCGTAATTAGAATCATAATACGTAACAGAAATAGTAATAGCTTTTCCATTTACAATGGTATAATATTGATGAATGGTAATTCCTTCTGTTTGTGTACTTTCTAAAACAGAATGAATAAAAGTAAGTTCTCCTTGTTCGTATTTTTCAGAAGATACAAAACGATAATCTTCTGTTTCTACTTGTGACTTATATTCTTCTAAAAATTCGTCAAATGGATTATAACTGCTTAAATTACCCACTGTTTGTGTAGTAGCATTATCAATAATAGAAATAGCCATTTCTTTGGATAGGTCTGCATTAATAGCATCATAGATAATGCCACTTGCATTACAGGTTTGCACAAAGGTATCTTTATCTATTTGATAAATTTCAAATAACGCATTTGCGTTTTCATCTTCTGCTAATAAATTCACAAAATCTTCTGGAACAGTTATCTCCATTCCAATTTCGTCTAAACGCACCGCATAAGCAGAAACGGCAACGCATAACATAGCAATTACTAAAATAAGTATTCTTTTTAATTGTCTCATAAAATCCCCCTCTTTTATTTCTTTTTCTTATTATTCTATAAAGTTTGACTTTTGTCAATTCTTTTTGCAAAAGTATTGACAAAAAAAATAGATGCTATATCAAAGCATCCATTTTTTTCTTTTATTCTAAGAATCCCTTGTAATGTCTCATAACAAGTTGAGATTCTAGTTGTTGTACTGTTTCTAAGGCAACACCTACTACGATTAGAATTGATGTACCACCAAATGCTAAGTTTAAGGTAGTAAATCTTAATAGCATTGGAAGTATTGCAATTACTGCTAAGAATAATCCTCCAAACCAAGTTAGTTTTGAAATAATGGAAGATAAGTAATCTGTAGTTGGTTTTCCTGCACGAATTCCTGGGATAAATCCACCATTTTTCTTAATGTTATTAGATACCTCTGCTGGATTAAATGTAGCATAGGTATAAAAGAAGGTAAATCCTACAATTAACAATAAGTATACAATAGCGTTGGCAATAGAATAGCCAATAGGAACTGCAGAAGTTGAAGTTGCAATAGAGAATTTATATAATCCTGCTAAAAATCCTGTTTGTGTTGCAATATCTTTTACAAACATTTGAATAATCATTGCTGGGAATGTCATAAAAGAAGATGCAAAGATTACTGGCATAACACCTGCCATAGCAAGTTTTAATGGAATGTGGGTGTTTTGTCCACCATACATTTTTCTTCCTACTACTTTTTTAGCATATTGTACTGGTACTCTTCTTTCTGCTTGTTGTACAAATACAACACCTGCAACTAAGATAATAGCACCTACAATAACAGCAATAGCAGTTAGAAGTCCTGTTGTACTAAAGCTTCCTGTTCCAAAAATTAGGTTCCATAATGTTACTACACCACTTGGAAGACCCGCAATAATACCAATAAAGATAATTAAGGAAATTCCATTTCCAATTCCTTTATTTGTAATTTGTTCTCCAAGCCACATAAGAAGTGCAGTTCCTGCCATTAAAGAAATAACAACAATACTTCCTGTTAAAAATCCTGGATTAATAAAGATAGATTGGTAAGAAAGGTAAGTACCAATAGCTTGGATAGCAGCAAGTACTATCGTTAATAATTTTGTATAACGATTTACTTTTGCTTTTCCTTCTTCTCCACCTTCTTTTATAAGTCTTTCTAATCCTGGAATTACCATTCCTAATAATTGAATAACAATACTAGCTGTAATATAAGGGCTAATGCTCATTGCAAAAATAGAAAATCTAGAAAAAGCACCTCCAGAAATCATATCTACTAAAGAACCAAGTGTTCCTGTAGAATTTTGCATTACTTCATTTAATTCTATAATATCTACACCTGGTACTGTAATATAACAGCCTAGTCTAAATACAATGATTAATACTAATGTATAAAGTAATTTCTTTCGTACATCAGGTGTTTTTAGTGCGTTTTTTATTGTTTGAAACAACTAAATCACCTCAATCTTTCCACCTAATGCCTGGATTTTTTCAGCTGCGTTTTTGGTAAATCTTTTTGCTTTTACGTTAACTTTCTTTTCTAAGTTACCAGTTGCAATTACAACAATACCATCTTGTATTTTTGTTATAATACCTTCTGCTAATAAACTTTCTGCAGATACATCCTCTGCTTTTGATTTATTTAGCATTGTTAAAGTTACTTCTGTATAGTTTTTAGCATGAATGTTTGTGAATCCTCTTTTTGGTAATCTTCTATATAATGGTGTTTGACCACCTTCAAATCCACGTCTTACTCCACCGCCAGATCTTGCTTTTTGTCCTTTATGTCCTCTTCCTGCAGTTTTTCCAAGACCAGAACCAACTCCACGTCCAACTCTAGTTCTTTGCTGTTTTTTTACTGCTGGTTTTAATTCGCCTAGCTTCATAGTGTTAGCACCTCCTTAAAATATTTGTTTCTTTTCTTAAAGTATTTCTTCTACTTTCTTTCCTCTTTTTTTCGCGATTTGTTCTGCTGTTTTCATTGCTTTTAATCCTTCAATAGTAGCATATACTACGTTTCTTGGATTATTGGTTCCTAAAACCTTAGTTCTAATATCTCTATATCCAGCAAGCTCTAATACTGGTCTTACGCTACCACCAGCAATTAATCCGGTACCTTCTGCTGCTGGTTTTAACATAACCCTAGCGCTTCCAAATTCTCCAATATATTCATGAGGAATAGTTGTTCCTACTACTGGAACTTCTACTAAATTCTTTTTTGCTTCTTCTATTGCTTTTTTGATAGCATCTGGAACTTCTGCTGCTTTTCCATTTCCTACACCAACGTGTCCATTACCATCTCCAACAACAACAACAGCACTAAAACGGAAAGTCCTTCCACCTTTAACAACTTTTGCAACTCTGTTGATAGCAACAACTTTCTCTTTTAATTCTACTGCATTTTCTTCCATAAAGTTTTTGTTTCCCTCCTTTTTTCACTAAAATTCTAATCCTGCTTCTCTTGCAGCATCTGCTAATTCTTTTATAACTCCGTGATAAATATATCCACCTCTATCAAATACAACTGTTTTTATATTTTTCTCAAGAGCTCTTTTTGCGATTAATGCACCTACTTCTTTTGCAGCTTCTTTGTTAGCATGTTTTGTTTTTACTTCTTTATCTAAAGTAGAAGCTTGTGCTAAAGTAGTAGCTTTATCATCATCTATAATTTGTACATACAAATTACTGTTGCTTCTAAATACACATAATCTTGGACGTTCTGCTGTTCCGCTTATTTTAGTACGTACTCTTTTATGTCTTCTTTGTCTTTCTGCTTGTCTATCGATTTTCTTAATCATTCTTTACTCCTTTCTGACGTTTTAAGTTTTTCTTATGCAGGTTATGTTCTATTTCTTACCTGCTTTACCTTCTTTACGTCTAATTACTTCGTCTGCATATTTGATACCTTTGCCTCTATATACTTCTGGTGGTCTCTTGGTACGAACAACAGCTGCTGTTTGACCAACTAATTCTTTATCAATACCTTTTACAATAATTTGGTTTGGATTTGGCACATCAAAAGTAATTCCTGCTGGTGCATCTACTTTTACTGGATGTGAATATCCAAGTGTTAACATTAAGCTATTTCCTTGTTTTTGTGCTCTATATCCTACACCATTTATTTCAAGAACTTTTTCATACTCTTTTACAACACCTTCTATCATGTTGTTTATTAAAGTTCTTGTTAAACCATGTAAACTTACGTTTTCTGGTTCATCATTTGGTCTGGTTACTGTAATTACTTTATTTTCTACAGTTACTGTCATGTTTTTATGGATTTCTCTTTCTAAACTTCCTTTAGGTCCTTTTACAGTAATGTGATTTCCAGAAACCGTAACTTCTACACCATCTGGTACTGTAATAGGTTTGTTTCCTATTCTTGACATTTTGTATTTCCCTCCTTATCTTTTTATTTTACCATACGTAAGCTAAAACTTCTCCACCGATTCCTTCTTTTCTTGCTTCTTTATCTGTTTTTACACCTTTAGAAGTAGAAATTAAAGCAATTCCTAATCCATTTAGTACTTGTGGTAATTCTTCGCAAGAAGCATAAATTCTTAAACCTGGTTTGCTAATTCTTTTAATTCCAGAAATTACTCTTGCACCTTTTTCATCGTATTTTAAAGTAATACGAATAATTCCTTGCGCATTTCCTTCGATTTCTTCGTAAGATTTAATATATCCTTCTTTAAATAGTATTTCTGCAATGGCAAGTTTCATATTAGATCTTGGCACATCTACTGTTTTGTGCTTAGAACTGTTTGCATTTCTAATTCTTGTTAGCATATCTGCTATTGGGTCTGTCGTATTCAATCTTTTTCCCTCCTTTTGGTTTTATCGCTCCTAATTCTATTTTACCAGCTTGCTTTTTTAACACCAGGAATTTCTCCTTTATGTGCTAATTCTCTAAAGCATACACGGCATATTCCATATTTTCTAATATAGGCATGTGGTCTTCCACAAATTTTGCATCTGTTATGTACTCTTGTAGAATATTTTTGTGGCTTAGCTGCTTTAATAATCATTGATTTTTTAGCCATATCTTTGCATTTCCTCCTTTTTTTAAACTCTAAAAGGCATTCCAAGAAGACTTAATAATTCCTTTGCTTCTTCATCTGTATTAGCAGATGTTACAAAAATAATATCCATTCCTCTTAATTTATCTACTTTATCGTATTCAATTTCTGGGAATATTAATTGTTCTTTAATACCCATTGAATAATTTCCTCTTCCATCAAAAGAATTGCTAGATACTCCTCTAAAATCTCTTACTCTTGGAAGTGCAACATTAAATAGTTTTAATGCAAAATCATACATTTTTCCTTTTCTTAATGTTACTTTGCATCCTACATTTACATTTTCTCTTAATTTAAAAGCTGCAATTGCTTTTTTGGATTTTGTAATAATTGGTTTTTGTCCAGTAATAATCATAACATCATTAATAGCATTATCTAATGATTTAGGATTATCTTTAATATCACCAAGCCCAATATTAATTACTATTTTTTCTAATCTAGGTACTTGCATAACAGATTTATAATTGAATTTTTTCATTAATGCTGGGACTACTTCTTTTTCATATTTTTCTCTTAATATTTCCATGATTTAACCCCTTAGGTCCTCCTTCCTTTTTCTTATTTTAGGTTAGCACCGCATTTTTTACAAATACGTACTTTTTCGTCTTTTTCTAATTTATAACCTACTCTAGTAGCCTTTCCACATTTAGGGCATACTACATTTGCTTTACTGCTATGAATAGCACACTCTACTGGGATAATTCCACCTTCTTCTCCTTGTTTTCTAGGTTTAACATGTTTTTTACGAATGTTAACACCTTTTACAATGATTTTTTCTGTTTTTGGTATTACTTCTAATACTTCACCTGTTTTTCCTTTATCGTTTCCTGCTAAAATTTTAACAGTATCACCTTTTTTGATTCTCATTTACTTTTTCGCCTCCTTTTTTACTTGGTAGAAATTTTTTATAGAACTTCTGGAGCTAAAGATAGGATTTTCATATAATCGCCATCTCTTAATTCTCTTGCAACAGGTCCAAAAATACGTGTTCCTTTTGGTGTTTTATCTTCACGTATAATAACTGCTGCATTTTCGTCAAATCTAAGATAAGATCCATCTGCTCTTTTAATTGGCTTCTTTGTTCTTACGACAACGGCTTTTACAACATCACCTTTTTTTACAACACCACCTGGTATTGCTGTTTTTACAGAAGCTACAATAATATCACCAATTCCGGCATATTTTCTATAAGAACCACCAAGGCAACGGATACACATAATCTCTCTTGCACCAGTATTATCAGCGACTTTTAATATTGATTGTTGTTGTACCACTTTTTTTTCCTCCTTTTTATAAAGCTTCCCATTTTAAAACATCTTATTTAATAACTGCCTTTTCCATAATTTCTACAACTCTCCATCTTTTATCTTTAGAAAGAGGTCTTGTTTCCATTACTTTTACTTTATCTCCTACTTGGCATTTATTTTCTTCGTCATGTGCTTTTAATTTATATGTTCTTTTTACGATTTTTCCATATTTTTGATGTCTTACACTGTTTTCTACTGCTACTACAACAGTTTTATCCATCTTGTCAGAAGTAACAGTTCCAACTAAAACTTTACGTAAATTTCTTTCCATGATTTACTCCTTTCTTTGAAGTTTTTCTTTTCTTCTTTCTACTAGATAAAGAATTATTCTGCTTGCTCTTTTAGTTCTCTTTCTCTTAGAACTGTTTTAATTCTTGCAATATCTTTTTTTACAGTTTTAATTTTCATTGGATTATCTAATCCATTGGTAGCTAAACTAAATCTTAATTTAAATAACTCAGACTTTAGTTCTGTTAATTCTTTTTCTAGCTCTGGTGAAGACATTTCTTTTATTTTACTAATCTTCATCCTTATCACCACCTACTGTTACAGTTTCTTTTGCTACAAATTTACATTTTACAGATAATTTGTTAGCAGCAAGTCTTAATGCTTCTTTTGCTGTTTCTTCTGGAATTCCTCCAATTTCAAACATTACTCTACCTGGTTTTACGGCAGCCACCCAATATTCTACAGCACCTTTTCCTTTACCCATACGAGTACCAATAGGTTTTGTAGTCATTGGTTTATCTGGGAATATTTTAATCCAAACTTGACCGCCTCTTTTGATATAACGAGTCATAGCAACACGGGCAGCTTCAATTTGGTTTCCAGTGATTAATCCAGCCTCTATAGCTTGTAATCCATATTCACCATCTGTAATGCGATTTCCTCTTGTTGCTTTTCCTCTATTTCTACCTTTTTGCATTTTTCTATATTTTGTTCTTTTTGGCATTAATGGCATTATGCTTCTCCTCCTTCCACTTTTTTATTTTTCGTAGGAAGAACTTCTCCTTTATAAATCCATACTTTAACACCGATTTTTCCATAAGTAGTATCTGCTTCTGCAAATCCATAATCAATGTCAGCTCTTAATGTTTGAAGTGGTATGGTACCTTCTTTGTAAAACTCGGTTCTTGCCATATCAGCTCCTCCAAGTCTTCCAGATACAGAAGTTTTAATACCAAGAGCTCCTGCTTTCATTGTTTTTTGCATACATTGTTTCATAGCACGTCTAAAAGAAATTCTTCTTTCTAATTGTCCTGCAATGTTTTCTGCAACTAGTTGAGCATCTAGGTCAATATTCTTTACCTCTACAATATTTAAGTTTACTTCTTTTCCTATCATTTTTTGTAATTCTGCTTTTAAGCTTTCTGCAAAATTTCCGCCTTTTCCTATTACTAGACCTGGTTTTGCAGTATATACATTTATTTTAACAAACTTAGCTGTTCTTTCAATTTCAATTTTTGAAATACCGCTAGCATATAACTTTTTCTTAACATATTCACGGATTTTGTGGTCTTCTACTAGGTAATCTGCAAAATGTTTAGAATCTGCATACCATTTTGAATTCCAATCTTTAATCACTCCCACTCTTAATCCATGTGGATGCATTTTTTGTCCCATTTTTTAAAATCCTCCTTTCTTATACTCTCTCTTTGAGTACGATAGTAATATGACTGGTTCTTTTTCTAATACGTACTGCAGAACCTTTTGCAGCAGGTCTTATTCTTTTTAAAGTTGGACCTTGGTTTGCATAAATTTCTGCAACATATAAATTTTCCATTTTCATGTGATGGTTATTTTCAGCATTAGCAATAGCTGATTTTAATAACTTTTCAATTATTTCAGATGAAGCTTTTGGTGTAAATTTCACAATTGCTAAAGCCTCATTTACATTTTTTCCTCTTATTAAATCTGCTACAATCTTAACTTTTCTTGAAGAAATTCTAGCATATCTTAAGATTGCTCTTGCTTCAGGAACTGCATTTTTTACTTCTGCTTTTTCCACTTTACTTTCCCTCCTTATTTGTCTTTTCTTTATTTCTTAACGGTTGTTGCTTTTTCTCCAGCATGACCTTTAAATGTTCTTGTAGGAGCAAATTCACCTAATTTATGTCCTATCATTTCTTCTGTAATATAAATAGGTACATGTTTTCTACCATCATGAACAGCTATGGTATGACCAACCATTTGTGGATAAATAGTAGAAGCTCTAGACCATGTTTTTAATACTTCTTTCTTTCCGCTTTCATTCATTGCTTCTATTCTCTTTAATAATTCAGGTGCAACAAATGGTTTTTTCTTACTTGATCTTGACATATTTTTTTCCTCCCTTCAGACTATTTTCTTCTCTTTACTATATATTTGTTTGTTCTGTGATTTCTCTTTCTTGTCTTGTATCCAAGAGCTGGTTTGCCCCAAGGTGTTAATGGACCTGCGTGTCCTACAGGAGCTCTACCTTCACCACCACCATGTGGGTGATCTACTGGGTTCATAACAGAACCTCTAACAGTTGGGCGAATACCCATATGTCTTGTTCTTCCTGCTTTACCAATTTTAACATTTTCATGGTCTGCATTTCCTACAGTACCAATTGTTGCTCTACATTTACTTAAAATTAAACGCATTTCTCCAGATGGTAATCTTACATGTGCATATTTTCCTTCTTTTGCCATTAATTGTGCTTCTTGTCCTGCACTTCTTACTAATTTTCCACCTTGGCCTGGATGTAATTCAATATTATGAATCATAGTACCTACTGGAATAGAATCGATTGGCATACTATTTCCTGGTTTAATATCAACTCTTTCTCCAGAAATAACTTTATCGCCATCTTTTAATCCTACTGGTGCTAAAATATATGCTTTTTCTCCATCTTCATATTGAATCAAAGCAATATTAGCACTTCTGTTTGGATCGTATTCAATACCAATAACAGTTGCTTCCATATTATCTTTCATACGTTTAAAATCAATAATTCTGTATTTTTGTCTGTTTCCTCCACCTTGATGTCTTACGGTAATTCTTCCATAAGAGTTTCTTCCTGCATTCTTTTTCTTTTTAGCAAGTAAAGATTTTTCAGGAGTTTTTTTGGTGATTTCTGAAAAGTCAGAAACGGTCATATGTCTTGTAGATGGAGTATATGCTTTATAATGTTTCATTCCCATTTTAAAATTCTCTCCTTTATATTTATTTTCCTAGTTTTTTCTAGATAATTTTTTGCTTCTAAGCTCCCATAAATTCATCAATAGAATCTTTGTATTTCTTAGAAACTTTTACTTCTTTTCCACCTTTTGCAAGGTAGGTTTTTTCGCTTACATTGGTATCTATGGTAACAATAGCTTTTTTCCAGCTAGATGTCATTCCTACATTTCTACCAACTCTTTTTTGTTTTCCTTTCACATGTACGGTATTTACTGCTAATACCTTTACATTAAATAATTTTTCTACTGCTCTTGCAATGTCTACTTTTGTAGCTTTTTTATTTACTTCAAAAGTATATTTGCCATCTTGTAATCCTTCGCTACTTCTTTCGGTAACGATTGGTCTTATTATAATATCTTCTGGTAACATCTTAAGCGTACACCTCCTCTAGTTTCTTAACAGCATCTACTGTAAGAATAAGGTTTTTATATTTTAATAAATCGTATACATTGATAGTGTTTACTAAACTTGTTTTAACACCCTCTATATTTCTTGCAGATTTTTGTACGATTTCATTTTTTTCTGGTAAAATCATTAAAGTTTTTCCTTCTACTTTAATGTTATTTAATGTTTTTACCATTTCTTTTGTCTTAATCTCTTTCATTGGAATAGCATCTACCACGTAAAGAGTATTTTCTAATACTTTTGAGCTTAATACAGATTTAATAGCTAATCTTCTTTCTTTTTTGTTTACTTGGTAACGATAAGAACGTGGTTTTGGTCCTAATGCAATACCACCTTTTACCCATTGTGGAGCACGGATAGAACCTTGTCTTGCACGACCTGTTCCTTTTTGTCTCCATGGTTTTCTACCACCACCAGAAACTTCTGCTCTTGTTTTGGTACTTTGTGTTCCTTGTCTTTGATTTGCTAAATAATTAATAAGAACACTATGTACTAATTCTTCGTTTGGTTCTACACCAAATACTTCTTCTTTTAGCTCTAACTCGCTAACTTTTTTACCTTCTACGTTATATACGTCTACTTTAGGCATCTTTTTCTTCCTCCTTCCTTACGCTCTTTTTGCAGCAGATTTTATCTTTAAGATAGCTCCTTTATTTCCTGGAACACTGCCTTTTACTAAAATAACATTTTTGTCCATATCTACACGAACAACATCTAAGTTTTGAATTGTTACTGTTGCTACCCCCATATGTCCTGGTAGTTTCTTTCCTTTGAATACTCTACCTGGTGTAGAAGTAGATCCCATAGAACCTGGTCTTCTGTGATACATAGAACCATGTCCCATTGGTCCTCTAGATTGACCATGACGTTTAATAACACCTTGGAATCCTTTTCCTTTTGTGATTCCTTGTACGTCAATTTTATCTCCTGCTACAAACACGTCTGCTTTAATTTCGTCTCCTACTTTTAAATTTTGTGCATCATCTAATTTGAATTCTCTTAAATGTTTTTTGTTTGCAACATTTGCTTTTGCAAAATGACCTTTTTCAGGTTTGTTCATTTTCTTTTCTTTTACATCGCCAAATCCTAATTGTACAGCACTGTATCCGTCTGTTTCTACAGTTTTTACTTGTGCTACAACACAAGGACCAGCTTCTATAACTGTTACAGGAATTACGTTTCCTTTTTCATCAAAAATTTGTGTCATTCCTACTTTTTTTCCTATAATTCCTTTTTTCATTTTCTTTCCTCCTAACTATTGGCTGACGGTTTTTTACCACCACCAGCTTGGTTTTGATTTTTTAAACTTAACTTATAATTTGATTTCAATATCTACACCAGCTGGTAAATCTAATTTCATTAGACTATCTACTGTTTTTTGTGTTGGATAAAGAATATCGATAACTCTTTTATGGGTTCTCATTTCAAATTGTTCTCTTGCATCTTTATGTTTGTGTGGAGAACGTAAAATAGTTACAATCTCTTTTTCTGTTGGTAGTGGAATAGGACCTGAAACTTTAGCTCCTGTTTTTTTAGCAGTATCTACTATTTTCTCAGCAGACTGTTCTAAAACAACATGATCATAAGCTTTTAATCTTATTCTGATTTTTTCACTTCCTACAACATTTGATTTTGCCATAGTAATTTCCCTCCTTAAAATAAAATGTACCTAGGCAAGTTATAAACGCACCCTGGTGTTTTGTCTACTACCAATAAAAAACCTCAAGTGTGCATGAAAATACTTGAGATAAGTGCTTTTTTATTTAACTTACCGCCTGGTCATAGCCACGACATACTCCGTAAGAGTTCCCTCCATATATTGCTATATGTAGCCACATCTTACTTCATCGCAAAATTCATGCGGTATTATTATATAACGCCCCACAGCAAATGTCAAGCAGTTTTTGGAAAATCGGTCAAATTAATTTTTTGAAGATTTTGACCAGATTACCTGAGGCAAACTCCATAGAGAAAAAGCGAAGTACCACAATGAAGTGGCACGGGAATTTGACAGTTAATTAAATACAAAATTGATATAAGCATTGACAGTGCTT
>CAKNOI010000011.1 GCA_930990125.1 uncultured Clostridiaceae bacterium
AAGGGATTAATCAATTAAATAGATTAATATTTCTATATAATTGATTATACGAGAGAAATATGAACATCAACTGGTATCCAGGTCATATGGCAAAGGCAAAAAGAGAAATAAAAGAAGACTTAAAGCTTGTTGATATTGTTATCGAATTATTAGATGCAAGATGTCCTCTAGCTAGTCAAAATCCAGATATAAAAGAGATTATTGCAGGAAAAAAGAGAATTATTGTATTAAATAAAGCAGATTTAGCAGAGGATGCTATTACAAAGGAATGGATAGAATATTTTAAAAGACAGGGAATCTGTGCGCTTAGCACAGATTCTAACTCCGGTTTTGGGGTAGATAAAGTATCAGCAACAGTAGAAGCAAATATGCAAGCCGAGTTAGAAAAAAACGCTGGAAAAGGTAGAGTAGGAAGAACAATCCGTGCTTGTATTATCGGAATTCCTAATGTAGGAAAATCTTCTTTTATTAATCGAATGGCTAAAAAAACAGCAGTAGAAGTTGCCAATAGACCAGGAGTGACCAAGAAAAATAAATGGATTCGCGTAAATAATAAAATAGAATTGTTAGATACTCCAGGAGTATTATGGCCTAAATTAGAATCTAGAGAAACAGCGTTATATCTATCTTTTACAGGAACCATAAAAGAAGAGATACTAGATAAAATAGAAATAGCCTATGAACTTATTCGCTATTTTTTACAAACAGGTAGAGAAGAAGTACTAATAAGTAGGTACGGAATAACCAAAGAGCAAATACAACAAATTAGACAAATGGACGCAGAAGAAAACGAAAAATATTATGCTATCTTTTTAGAAATTGGCAAAAAAAGAGGTGCCATTATTTCTGGTGGAGCCATTGATGAGGAAAAAGTAGCAAGAATGTTATTAGAAGAATTTAAAAATGGAAAATTAGGAAAAATAAGTTTAGAAAGACCACATAAATAAAGAAAGGAAGAAAAAACAATTTGAAAGAATTACTACCACAAAAAGAAGAAGATGTTGTAAACTTAATGTCACCACTTGTATGGGCCTATATAGGAGATGCGGTTTACGAAGTATATATTCGCACCTATCTTATTAATACAACCAAATTAAATGCACATATGTTGCATGTAAAGGCAATTCAATACGTAAAAGCCGGTGCACAAGCCAAAGCACTACAAGCAATACATGAAAAGCTAACAGACAAAGAAAAAGAAATTGTAAGAAGAGCAAGAAACACGAAAAAACATCATGTAGCCAAAAATGCAGAAGTGGTAGATTATGCCTATGCAACTGCTTTCGAAGGACTAATTGGCTACCTATATTTAACCAAACAAGATAGTAGAATACAAGAAATAATAGAATGGATAATAAGGCAAGAAAATTAATGCCTTATTTTTTTGTATAAAAAATAGAATTTGGTAAACACTAAAGAAAAATCAAGAAAGAAAAGAGGAAATGGTATGTATAATTTTAGAACCGATATGGCAATAGAAAGAAGAGATTTGTATCAAAAGGCAAACAAAGTAAAAGAAACGCCAGGAATACAGGTGTCACAAGAGCAAGTAAACAAAGATATTTCTATTTCTAGGGTAGAGGTACAAAATGAGCAAGGAGAACAAGCAATTGGAAAGCCAATAGGAAACTATATTACCATTGACATTAAAAATTTAAAAATTGCAACAGAAGAGGAAATTACAAAAGCAGGAGAAGTAGTAACAAAGGAATTAAAAGCATTGATGCAACCTTTGGTACAAGAAAAAGAAGATATTTTAGTAGTAGGACTAGGAAATGTTTATGTAACTCCAGATTCATTAGGACCTTCTGTTATTAAAGATATTGATATTACAAGACACTTAATAGAACATCTTCCCCAATATGTAGATGAAAATACAAGACCAGTTAGTGCTATTTCACCAGGGGTATTAGGAACAACAGGAATTGAAACACAAGAAATTTTAACAGGAATTATAGAAAAGGTAAAACCAAAACTAGTCATTGTTATTGATGCATTGGCTTCTAGAAGTATTGAAAGAATTAGTAGTACGATTCAGTTAGCCGATACGGGAATTGTACCAGGAGCAGGGGTAGGAAACAAAAGAAAAGAACTAACCAAGCAAACACTAGGAATACCAGTTATTGCAATAGGAATTCCAACAGTTGTAGAAGCAGCAACTATTGCAGCAGATAGTTTAGATTTGGTATTTCAGAAAATGCAAGAAGAAGCAGAAAAAACAGCAACGGATGGGGAAAAATTATATACAATTTTTAAAGAAATAACAGAAGAAGATAAATACAATATGATAAAAGAAGTATTATTACCAAAGGATTACAATTTTATTGTTACCCCAAAAGAAATAGATGAATTAATAAAAACCATGTCCTCTATTGTAGCAAGAGGCATTAACGCTAGCTTATAAAAATAAAGCTAGCTCTTTTATTTTCTTCTCTTTTATGGTATGATAGAAAGGAAGAGTAAAAAAAGAGGAGTAAAAAATATGAAAAAACCAGAATTATTAGCACCAGCAGGATCTTTTGAAAAAGCAAAAACAGCATTTCGTTATGGAGCAGATGCCGTATATGCAGGTACTTCATCCCTTTCTTTACGCTCTAGAGCAGAAATGGATGATAATGATTTAGTAAATACCATACAATATGCACATCGTATTGGGAAAAAAGTATATGTTGCTTTAAATATTTATGCTTGGGATACGATGTATGAAGAAATAAAACAGCAAGCGCGACTTTTAAATTCTTTGAAAGTGGATGGTATTATTGTATCTGATGGTGGTATTGTAGAAATATTAAAAGAAGAAGCACCAGATGTAGATATCCATATTAGTACACAGGCCAATGTAGTAAGTCTACATTCTAGTATGTTTTGGTATCATAATGGAGCTAAAAGAGTTATTTTAGGTAGAGAATTAAACAAAGAGCAAATACGAGAAATTATGGAGCATAAACCAATGGGATTAGAAGTAGAAATGTTTATCCATGGAGCTATTTGCTTTGCTTATTCTGGAAGATGCTTTTTAAGCGACTTTTTAGCATCTAGAAGTGCTAATTTAGGAGATTGTGCACAAAGTTGTAGATGGGCATATAACCTATATGCAGAAGAAGCAAATAACCCGGGAAACCTAATGCCTGTAGAACACGATGAAAAAGGAACCTATATTTTTTCATCAAAAGACCTTTGCTTAATAAAACAATTACCAGAAATAATAGAAATGGGAGTAGATAGTCTAAAAATAGAAGGAAGGCTAAAAACAGAATATTATCTAGCTACTGTAGTAAATGCTTACCGTAATGCTATAGACGATTATATGCAAAATCCAAAAGATTTTAACCCAAAAAAATATTTAAAAGAATTAGAAAAAACCAAAACCAGAGGGTTAACCACTTTTTATTATGAAGATAGAAATAATAAAGATATTCAAGAATATGAAGGAAAACAATATAATCCAGATTATGAATTTGGTGGTAAAGTAGTACAAATAGAAGAAAACGGAACAGTAGTAGTAGAAATTAGAAATCGTTTGCAAGTAGGAGATACTTTAGAAATTCTATTACCAGGAAAAATAGAACCGGTTAGCTTTACTATTTCTGACTTATGGGATGCCGAAACAAAAGAAGAAATCCCATTTGTGAATCCAGGAAAATTAGGACAAAAAGTAAGAATGCAATTACCAATACAAGTGTCAGAAGGAATTATCCTAAGAAGAAAGAAATAACAATTGCAAGTACTTCCTAAAAATGTTATAATAATAGTATACAGCAAATAGCTGTAAATACTAAAAAGGGGGCATTGTAATGCCTACAATTATTGTTTTTGATGGCGGTCAAATGGTAACGTTGGACAGAGAACGGGAGGAGATTTATCCTATTGGAGTCCCACTTGTGGAGTTAAAACCTATATTGGATCGTCAATCTAGTGCAGATGTTAAAAAAATAATACTGAGTGCGGAAGAAGAGGAAAATCCTATGTTGCAAGAGGAAATAGCTTTTTTAAAAAACATTGAAGAAAGGATTGATGAAACACTAGAAACTTTAACAAAGCTAAGACCACAAGTAGAAATTATTGCGATTTCACTTGAGAAGATTTGCCCCTCAGCAGAGAACATGCAAATCAAAACCGTGACATTTCATTATGGCAATCATGCAGAAACACACGATTATAACAAGGAGTGGTTTTATAGGCTATTGTCTAGCTATATCAATGAAAATGAATACTATCGAAAAAGATGCAAGCAAAAAAGCGTAAGAAAGGCAAGTGCAAGAAAGGTAAAACATTTGTTGTTTATGAGTAAGCCAAAAGAAAGGACAGCAAGAAGCAGATGGGCAATGGGTTCGCAAGAATTCCGCCGTCAAAACAAGGAACATTAGAAGGAGAGATTTCTCTCCTTCTTTTTTGTATAATAAGTATAAAATATTAGAAATTTACCTTTGCATATGGTAAGAGATAGAAAAACAAATTCCAAATAAAATAAGGGAAATAAGATAGATAGGGTGAAATTGAAAACCAGGAAACAGCACAAGAACAGAACCTAATACGAATCCGATGATAGCATAATAGGTAGGAGCAAAGAATTTTTTTAAAAGAAATTGAATCAAGTTTAAAAATAAAATAGAGCCTATTAGTAAACCTATTCCCATAGGAAGTAAAATAGAAATATCTAAGCTAGAAATAGCATGTAAATAAATATCATATACTCCGAAAAGCATTAGAATAACACTGCTACTAACCCCTGGAACAACCGTACCAATAGACATGCAAAAACCAACCATACATAAGAAAGCCAAACTTAGATTGGTGGTAGTAATATACGGCATGGTTTGTTCTACAAAAAGAAGAACAAGGGTTAGAATAAAGGAAACTAGTAAATAAAAAAGATAGTGAAGTCGAAACCCATTTTTATGATTTGCTTGTTTCAAAAGAATAGGAAGGCTTCCTAAGATAAGTCCAATAAAGCAATATTTTGTAGGAATAGCATAATAGCGAAAAAAGTACATTAATAGCTTTCCTAGCAGTACAACGCCAATACCACATCCTAACAGAATAGGAAACAAAAAGCAAAAATTTTTTTTCGGATTTTTAAAAAAATGCAGTACTTTATCAATCAAAGTTTCGTATAGACCGAACACAACTAATAATACGCCACTACTAATACCAGGTAAAATAGCACCTGCTCCTATTGCTACACCTTGGAGAACACGAAGAAAAAAATTCATAGTCTACTCCCTTCTCTTAATTTGTTCTTTCTTCTTTGTATTGTATTCGTAAGAATGAGAAATATGAAAAACGAAAAACAGAAAAACAGAAAAAAGAAAGAAAAAAGAGTCATGCACTTTTGCAAAACGTAAGGCATATATTTTAGGTGTAAGTAAAGAAGAAGCGGAGGTGCCTTATATGTTTGCAGTAGGAGCTACGTTAGCCGGATTTTTAGCATTTATGAAATCAGCTATTTTTGTTGTGGGATATATACAAAGTAGTAATTTGTTTCCAGAACCGCTAACAGCGGAAGAAGAAAAAATGTATTTAGAAAAGTTAAAACAAGGAGAAGAAGAGGCAAGAAATATATTAATAGAAAGGAATCTAAGATTGGTGGCTCATGTATGTAAAAAATATACTACTACCAATGTAGAACAAGATGACCTAATCTCAATAGGTACCATAGGATTAATCAAAGGAATTAATAGTTTTGAACCATCGAAAAACGTAAGGCTTGCCACTTATGTATCTAGATGTATTGATAATGAAATTCTGATGTTTTTACGTTCCAATAAAAAAACACAATCAGAAGTATATTTAAATGAACCAATTGGAAAAGACAAAGATGACAATGAAGTAACCCTGCAGGAAGTAATTGAAAATAACAGCAAAAGTATTGAAGAAGAAGTGGATTTAAAATTCAAGATACAAAAGTTATATCAAAAAATAAGGGAAGTGTTAAAAGATAGAGAAAGAACAATTATAGAGTTACGTTTTGGGTTAGATGGTAGTAAGCCCAAAACACAACATCAAATAGCAGAAATGATGGGAATTTCCAGAAGCTATGTATCTAGAATAGAAACAAAGGCAATAGGAAAACTGGCAAAAGAAATAAAAGGGCAAGAATAAAATACAAAAAAGGTGGAAAAACCACCTTTTTTGAGAATCTTGACTATCAGGCTTAATGAGCTAATACTTCACGGATTTCTTTCAAATGAGATTGTATGCTATTTAGCTGAGGGATATATTTGTCTTTGTCTGCTTCTTCCGAATCGGACATTAAAACTTTTTGCAGAATTCTGAAAGTATCAAGAATACCTTCTAAATAAGCCAAAAAATCTTCATCCGATTCAAAAGGTTCTTGAAGAATGCGTGTGACATCATTCATAGCTATCATGTACGCACCCCGTCCGCTTGGTGTAAAATCTTTGGTAAGTAATTTATTAAGCAGAAGATTTGCTTTTTCTCTTTGAAATTCCTCACTTACCAATACCTGATTCATCTGTTTCATCATAGATTTCTCTCCTTAAATTGTATTTCCTATGTTGCTCTTAACCTGAGAGAATGAAAACATAGAATAATTTTATTATACCACACATTTACCGTAAAATCAAATTTTATTCGTATACCATCTAAGTAGTAAGCAGGCTATATGTACTTGAAATACCATGAAACTGCAACAAAATTAGAACTGCTTTACAAAGAGCTAACATGTGGTATAATAGAGAAAAAATAAAAAAGGGGAAAAAGATGGAATCAGAATATAAAAATTTAGAGGAATTCTTGTACGCACTAAGAAAAGAAAAAGATTGGAGCTATGATGAATTAGCGCATAAGCTAGACTTAGATTATGTGTTGCCAGTAACCGTAAAAAAATGGGAAAAAGGGTTAAAGTATCCAGAATTAAAGGAAATTTATCGCCTGGCAGAAGTATATAATACAGACCCTAATAAAATCTTATATTATAAACAATTATCACTAAAAGCAGGTATGGATAGTATTCATACACAGTTTATTAAATGGGTAAGTTTTTTACTAAATGTTTCTTTTATTACAGCAAAGTATATTTGTATAGGGGTTTTAGTGCTTTTAGTTATTTTTGCATTTTCCTTTATTCATATCCAAGGAGAAAGGGTAAAAACAGAAGGAACCATTGTGGGGAAGAATTACCTATGCAATTTTGCAAAATGGGCTTGACAGTTTACGATAATAAGGCTAAAATAAAATAGTAAGCTAAAAATATATTCTAAGAGATTTAGTTATATATATTTATCTGTACATTGAAAATTAAATAGAAAGGGTGATATTTCATGGAATTTTTGATTGGAATCATTACTTTCTTAATCTCTGCTGTAATTTGCATACCACTTGGTATGTTCTTAAGAAAAAAAATTGCAGAATCTAAAATTCAAGGAGCAGAAGAAGAAGCCAAAAAATTAATCGAAATGGCGAAAATAGAAGCTGAGAATAAAAAGAAAGAAGAAATATTCAAAGCAAAAGAAGAAATTATGAATGCAAGAGGAGAATTGGATAAAGAGATTAGAGAAAGAAGAAATGAAGTACAAAATCAAGAAAGAAGAATGATTCAGAGAGAAGAAAACTTAGAAAGACGTTCTGAGGTGTTTGAAAGAAAAGAAAAAGAATTAGAAAGAAAGTATGAAGAGGTAGACAAAAAGAAGGTAGAATTAAACGAAGTATTAAAAAAGCAAATGGAAGAACTTCAAAGAATTTCGCGCTTATCGCTGGAAGATGCTAAAAAACAATTATTAAGCGAACTAGAGAAACAAATCACAGCAGAAAAAGCCGCTTTAGTAAAAGAAATGAATCAAAAAGCAAAAGAAGAAGCCGACAAAAATGCAAAAGAATTGATTAGCTATGCAATTCAAAAATGTGCGGCAGATCATACCTCAGAAACTACAGTATCTATTGTAAATCTTCCAAGTGATGATATGAAAGGTAGAATCATTGGTAGAGAAGGTAGAAACATTAAAGCTCTAGAAACCTTAACAGGAATTGACTTAATAATTGATGATACCCCAGAAGCAGTTGTTATTTCTGGGTTTGATCCATTAAGAAGAGAGGTTGCTAAAATAGCACTAGAAAAATTAATTAATGATGGTAGAATTCATCCAGCTAAAATAGAAGAAATGGTGGAAAAAGCAAAAGAAGAAGTAGAACAAACCATCAAAGAAGAAGGCGAAAGAGCTGTTATGGAAACAGGTGTTATTGGTCTTCATCCAGATTTAGTAAAATTAATTGGAAAATTAAAATATAGAACCAGTTATGGACAAAATGTATTAAATCATTCAATCGAAGTATCTAATTTAGCAAGAATTATGGCAGAAGAACTTGGTATTGACCCTAAAATAGCTAGACGTGCAGGGTTATTACATGATATTGGTAAAGCCCTAGACCATGATATGGAAGGAACCCATGTAGAAATTGGTGTAGACATTTTGAAAAAATATAAAGAAAACGATTTAGTGATTAATGCGGTAGAGGCACACCATGGTGATGTGGAACCAAAAACCATAGAAGCTGTTTTAGTACAAGCAGCAGATGCTATTTCTGCATCTAGACCGGGTGCTAGAAGAGAAACATTAGAAGCCTACATAAAAAGATTAGAAACATTAGAACAAATTGCAGATTCTTTTGAGGGCGTTGAAAAATCTTTTGCAATACAAGCAGGACGAGAAATACGAATTATTGTTAAACCAGAAAAAATATCAGAAAATGAAATGACTCTAATGGCAAGAAATGTAGCTAAAAAAGTGGAAGATGAAATGGAGTATCCGGGACAAATTAAAGTAAATGTCATAAGAGAAACAAGAGCAATTGAATATGCTAAATAAAAATTACAAAAAAGAACTTTTGATTTTTAAAAGTTCTTTTTTTGTGTGTATCAAAAAACTTTTTTGTAATTTGTTTGTGAAAAATATTTTAAAATCTTTTTAAATAATGTATAATACACAAAAAAGCAAAAAGAAAGGAATAAAAGAATGAAAATATTAGCAATAGGAGATTTAGTAGGAGATATTGGATATCAAAAATTAAGAAAAATATTACCAGAATTAAAAAAAGAAAATCAAATTGATTTTACCATTGTAAATGGAGAAAACGTAGCAGGCGGAATGGGAATTACCCAAAAGCATTTGGATGGAATTTTAACAGCAGGAGCAGATGTTATTACAATGGGAAATCATACATGGGGAAAAAAGGATATTTTTAATTTTATTGATTGCTCACAACTAATAAGACCAGCCAATTACTCAAAAGGCGTACCAGGAAAAGGATATGGTGTGTATGAATGTAAACAAAAAAAGATTTTAGTCATCAATCTAATTGGAAGAACCGATATGAATGTGTTATCAGAGAATCCTTTTACTGTAGTAGACGCTATATTGCAAACATTCCATTCTAAAGTAGATTATACTATTGTAGATTTTCATGCAGAAGCGACAGCTGAAAAAATAGCAATGGGATATTATCTAGACGGAAGAGCTCAAATTGTATTTGGAACACATACCCATGTGCAAACAGCAGATGAAAGCATATTACCAAAGGGTACTGCCTATATTACAGATATTGGAATGACAGGACCTAAGTATTCTGTTATTGGAATGGATATTGCAACATCCATGAAACGTTTTGTAACATCCTTACCAGAAAGATACAAACTAGCAGAAGGAGAGGCGGTATTAAACGGATGCCTTTTTGAAATAAATGACGAGACAAATACAATGGTGCAGATTCAAAGAATAAATAGGTAATAATTGCCGAAAAATAAAGAAAAATGGCGAAAACTTTTTCCTTTTTTTACCAAAAACCTATAGACTTTTTTAGGAAAATATAATATAACTATACCTGTCAGTAATTGAAACAAAATTAAAATTTTAGGAGGCAGAAAAAATGGAAGTTTTAAAAATTTCATCAAAATCAAACCCAAATTCAGTAGCAGGAGCAATTGCAGGTCTTGTAAAAGAATCGAACAGAGCTGAAATGCAAGCTATTGGAGCAGGAGCATTAAATCAAGCGGTAAAAGCGGTAGCAATAGCAAGAGGATTTGTAGCACCAGCAGGAGTGGATTTGGTTTGTATTCCCGCTTTTGCAGAGGTATCTGTAGAAGGGGAAGACCGTACTGGTATTAAACTTATTGTAGAGTCTAGAAAATAGTATAGGTAGGGGAAAGAAAAAAGTGCAATAGAAAAAATTAGGGGGAAAAGTAAAAAAATACTTTTGCCCTTTTCTTAAATGTACTTGAAAAAAAATCTATTTTCCTGTATGATAGGAAAATAGATAAGGAGAGATGTTTCTTGAAAAGAAATGGTATAAAATATATTATTTTTATAGTTATTATAGGATTTATATTTGGTATGGCGTTTTTATTTTATACAAATTCTTCTAAAAAGCATGAAAATACCATAGCAGAAACAGAGAAAAAAGAAGAAATAACAATGTTAAAAGATATGCGCTTAGGAATTGCAGAATATGATACCATGAATCCTATTATTAGTAAAAATAAAAACATACAGAGTATTGCTAAACTTATTTTTGAACCTCTACTCACACTAACAGAGGATTACAAAATAGAAAACTGCCTTGCAAAAGAATGGTCCAAAACAGGAGATAATACCTATGTGCTTAAGTTACAAGAAGGAATTGTATGGCAAGATGGAACAGAATTTACAGCTTCTGACGTAAAATTTACCATAGAACAGATACAACAAGTAGATTCTATTTATACACCACAAGTAGCAGATATTACCAGTGTAGAAGTAGTAGATGTTATGACAATAAAACTTACCTTAAGTAAGGAAATACCTTTTTTTGAATATCAACTGACCTTTCCTATTCTTAGTCAAAAAAATTGGGAAGGAGAGGACTTTATGACTTCTACCAAAATCCCAATGGGAACGGGAATGTATAAAATTGCAGATATTACAGCAGGAAATATTTACTTAGAAAAAAACCAGAATTATTGGCAAAAGGAAGAAAAAAATAGTAAAATAGAATCTATTGCCATACACCGCTATGAAAAAGTAGGGGAATTATATAATGACTTTAAATTAGGAAATATTGATTTTATTCATACAGATTCTGATATTCTAGAAGATTACATAGGAACATTGGGCTATCATAAAAAAGAATATAAAGGAAGAGCACTAGATTTTTTGGCAATTAACTGTCAAAACCAAGCATTATCCCAAAAAGAAGTAAGACAAGCCATTCAATATGGAATAGATAAAACCGGAATAATAAATACTATTTTCCAAAATAAATATGAAAGTTCTAATTTTCCATTAGACTTTGGACAGTATTTATATACAGAAGAAAAGGAAAGTGTATATGATACAGCAAAAGTAAAGCAAGTTCTAGAAGAAAATGGTTGGACATTACAATCAAAAGTATGGCAAAAAAGAGAGAATAGAACAACACTACGATTATCCTTTACTCTTACCGTATTAGAAACGAATGAAAAAAGAGTACAAGTAGCAGAAGCGATTCGCGATTCTTTAGAACCATTAGGAATAAAACTTACTGTCCGAAAAGTTTCCGAAAAAGAATACCAAAATATATTAGAAAAGAAAAATTATGAGTTATTATTAACAGGAATATATTCTTCTTTTAGTCCAGATTTAACTTATTTTCTAGGAGAAGGAAATTTAGCAGGTTATCGAAATGAAACCGCATTGCAACTATTGCAAGAGATAAACGATATTACAGAACAAAATCTATTACAACAAAAAATACAAGAACTTGCGAATATTTATCTAGAAGATGTACCATATATTTGTTTATACCGCAACAAAGAAACAACAGCATATAATCAAAAATTAGCAGGAAACGTAGCAGGAAATTGTTATAACATCTTTTATCATATCGAAGATTGGTATCGACAATAAGAAAAAAATAAATAAAAACTATTGACAAAAAAATATTTTACGATATAATAATTACAAACATGCGTTTGAAATGGGAGGAAAAAAACATGGGAGATATAAACCAAGAAAAAAGAAAAGCATTAGAAGTAGCAATGAGCCAAATTGAAAAACAATTCGGAAAAGGCTCTGTAATGAAATTAGGAGATTTTTCTGCGATGAATGTAGAGGCAATTCCAACAGGTTCTTTAGGATTAGATATTGCATTAGGAATTGGAGGCATTCCAAGAGGAAGAATTATAGAAATATTTGGACCAGAGTCTTCTGGAAAAACAACATTAGCATTACATGTTATTGCAGAAGCGCAAAAGATGGGAGGAGAAGCTGCTTTTATTGATGCAGAGCATGCCTTAGATCCAGTATATGCAAAACATTTAGGTGTTAATATTGATGAATTAATTGTTTCTCAACCAGATACAGGAGAACAAGCATTAGAAATTGCCGAAGCTTTAGTAAGAAGCGGGGCATTAGATGTTATTGTTGTAGACTCTGTTGCAGCACTAGTACCAAAAGCAGAAATAGATGGTGAAATGGGAGATTCTCATATTGGTTTACAAGCAAGATTAATGTCTCAAGCATTACGAAAATTAGCAGGAGCAATCAATAAATCAAAAGCAGTTATTATTTTTATTAACCAATTAAGAGAAAAAGTAGGTGTTATGTTTGGTAATCCAGAAACTACACCAGGAGGAAGAGCTTTAAAATTTTATGCTTCTGTTCGTTTAGATATCCGCAAAATAGAAAATATTAAACAAGATGGAGAAGTAACTGGAAATAGAGTAAGAGTAAAAATTGTAAAAAATAAAGTTGCACCTCCTTTTAGAGAAGCAGAATTTGATATTGTATATGGAAAAGGAATTTCTAAAGAAGGAAATGTTTTAGATTTAGCAGTAAATTTAGACATTATTGAAAAAAGTGGTTCTTGGTTTAGCTATAATGGAGAAAGAATTGGACAAGGTAGAGAAAATGTAAAGAAATACCTTGCAGATAATCCAAAAATCTTAGCAGAAGTAGAACAAAAGGTTCGTGATAACACGAAAAAAGCATTTGAACAAAGTTTGAACGAAGAGGAAATAGAAGAAGATAACACAGAAGAAGAGGAAGAGAAAATAGAAGAATAGAAAGGCACTATCCATCATGTATACAATAGAAGAATTTGATAAAGAAAAAACAAAAGTGGTCAAATATATTGTTTATAAAAAAAGAACAGAAAAAGAAGTCTATCGTAAATTTCAAGGTTCTATACCAGAAAATATGTTAGAAGATATTATAGAATATTTAAAAGAAAATGGATATATTCAAGATAAAGAGTACATTGCAAAAGCAGTTCAAGAATATATGCTATTGCAAACATTATCACAAAAAGAAATAGAATATAAACTCTATGCAAAAGGAATTTCTAGGGACGATATAGAAGAGTATTGGAATTTACATCAAGAAGAATTACAAGAATATGAAATACATTCTGCTAAAAAAATATTTCAAAAAAAAGCAAACATCATGGAAGAAAAAGACATTGTACAGTATCTATTAAAAAAAGGATATACTAGAGAAAACATACAAGAAGCACAAGAAAGTCAGGAATAAGGAGTAATAATAATGCCATTACTAACGCTAGAAACTAATAAATATGCAATTAAAATAGAAAATTTTGAAGGACCATTAGATTTATTATGTCATTTAATAGAAAAAAATAAAATGAATATTTGTGATATTAAGATTAGTGAAATAACAGACCAATATCTCGAATATCTAAAACAAATGGAGCAATTAAATTTGGAAATTGCAAGTGAATTTATTATTATGGCATCTACGCTCCTTTATTTAAAATCAAAAACACTACTTCCAACAGAAGTAGAAGATGAAAAGGAAATTTCAGAAGAAGAACTAATCCGAAGAATTATAGAATACAAAAAATACAAAGAAATAACTAAAACATTAAAAGAAAATTATGAACAATATTCCAAACGCTTTTTTAAAGCAGGAGAAACAATTTCTCTGCCAAAACAAAAGTTAGAAAAGCAATATGATTCTTCTATGATACCAGAAGTATATAAGGACTTATTAAAACGAAACGAAGAAAAAATAAATAAAAATGCAAAAAACATAGAAAAAATAGCCATTGTAGAAAATTACACCGTAGCAAGCAAAGTAAAAGAAATGTTTCGTGCCTTAATTAAAAAACCAAGATTTGTATTTAATACTCTATTTTCTTTACAAAGATGTAATAAACAAGAAGTGGTAACTGCTTTTTCTGGACTCTTAGAATTAACACGTAGAAAAAAAGTAATTACTATACAAGAAGAATTATTTGGAGATATTACAGTAGAAAAAGCGAAAAAGGTTTAAAAGATACTTATTTTTTTCTGGAAAATTGTTGTAAAAAAAGAAATAAATTGGTATACTAATAGTAGATAAAAATTAAAAAGGAGGAATGAAAATGGAAGAAAATAATGAACAAAATGTTGTAAATGAAGAAATAGAAGTAGGGGTAAATGGAAACAACGGAATTAAAATAGCAGATGATGTAGTTGCTGTTATTGCAGGAGTAGCTGCTTCTGAAGTGCCAGGAGTATATAGTATGTCTGGCGGATTTGCAGGTGGTATTTCCGAGGTACTTAGTGGTAAGAAAAACTTGGCAAAAGGAATTAAAGTAGAAGTAGGAGAAAAAGAGACTAAAATAGATGTTAACATTATTGTAGAATATGGAACAAGAATTCCAGATGTTGCTTTTGAAATTCAAAACAGAGTTAAAAAAGCAGTAGAATCTATGACTGGTTTAAAAGTGTTAGAAGTAAATGTTCATGTTCAAGGTGTTAATACAGAAATGATGAATGAAGAAGAAAAAAAATCAGGTGAAAAAACAGAATAAAAAATAAAAAATTAGGGCACTCTTCTTTACTGTGCCCTATTAAATTGGAAAAGTATTGGAGGAAACAAAAATGAAATTATCAAGTAAAATAGCCTTGGTATTATTTGCAAATTTAATCTTAATATTTTGTATTGTACTTTGCCTAATGATATTTGGCTGGTTAGACCCAGTATTAGTAACAGGATTTTTAGAATATTTAACAGCAATGCCAACCGTTTCTAATATTACATTAGTAGTTAGCATCTTACTTATGCTTCTTGCTATAAAATGTATCTTTTTTGACAATTATGATAAAAACAATATGGAAAGCAAAAGCGGAATTCTACTTGCAAACCAAGACGGAAAATTATTAATTTCTAAAGAAACATTAGAAAATTTAATTATTAATGTTGTTAAAGGATTTGAAGCAGCGCAAAATGCACAAACCAAAGTCATTTTTGATAAAGAAAACAATATTATTGTCTACTTAACACTCTTTGTAGAGCCAAATACAGTAATTAAAGAATTATCTTTAAATTTACAAAATAGAATAAAAGAAGAAGTAAAAAAAGCCTCTGATTTAGAAGTAAAAGAGGTAAACATTACCGTAAGAGATATTGCTCCTGTAGAAGAGAAAAAAATGCAAGAGTAAAGAAAGGATGTAGAATATATGAATAGTTTTAAAGATTTTATGAGTAACTATGGTGGAGCGGTCATTGGAGCAATTGTTGCTATTTTAATTCTATGTACACAACTATACCAGTTATTTATTTGGATTATTTTAATATGCATTGGTATCTATATTGGAAATTATATTCAACATAATAAATATGAAGTAAAAGAAAAATTAAAGAAATTCATTGATAAATTATAGGAAAATTAGAGAATATCTGACGAACTTTCCTATGGTATAAAAATTAAAAGCAGAAGGGGAAATAATATGAATATATCATCCATGAGAGAAATGGCTTTTCAATGTATCTATAGTCTAGAAGTGCAAAAACAAAAAATGTCCGAAGACTATATAGATTTATTTATAGAGTCAGAAGGAATAACCGATAAAAACGCACAAAACTATATCAAAACAATTGCAATGGGAGTAGCAAATCATGAAGAAGAAATAGAATCTTTCATTGCTAGTAATTTAAAAAAGGACTGGAACATTAATAGAATATCCAAAATAGATTTAAGTTTATTAAAACTAGCCATTTATGAAATACAATACAAAAAACTAGAATATAAGATTGTTATTAATGAGGCAGTAGAACTTGCAAAAAAATATGGAGAAGAAAATTCTGCCAACTTTATTAACGGTGTTCTAGCAAGTGTGGTAAAGGAGCTAGAAGAATGAAATACCAAGCAATTACAGTAACAGAACTAAATAAGTACATAAAAGAAAAGATTGGTGCAGATGAATTTTTAAATAATGTACTAATAAAAGGCGAAATATCCAATTTTAAACACCATTATACTGGACATATGTATTTTACATTAAAAGATGAAAATTCTCTTATTAAATGCATTATGTTTAAATCTTATACCACTACTTTAAAATTTATGCCAAAAGATGGTATGAAGGTAATGGTATTTGGTACGGTATCTGTATTTGAAAGAGATGGCGTATATCAAATTTATGCTAAAGCCATGCAAGAAGATGGTATGGGAAGTTTATATACTGCTTATGAAGAATTAAAAGCTAAGTTAGAAAAAGAAGGCTTATTTGATGCTTCTCACAAAAAGAAAATTCCTTTTATGCCAACATGTATTGGAGTTCTTACATCGAATACCGGTGCGGTTATTCGCGATATTATTAATGTGTCTACTAGAAGAAATCCAAATGTATATTTAAAATTGTTTCCTGTTCCTGTACAAGGAGAAGGAGCAGGAGAAAAAATAGCAGAAGCCATTCGCATTATGAATAAACAGAACATGGCAGATGTTTTAATTTTGGCTAGAGGTGGAGGTTCTTTAGAAGACCTATGGCCGTTTAATGAGGAAGTGGTTGCAAGAGCAATTTATGAGTCAGAATTACCTATTATTTCTGCGGTAGGACATGAGACCGATTTTACGATAGCAGATTTTGTAGCAGACTTACGAGCACCAACTCCTTCTGCTGCAGCAGAACTTGCTGTTCCAGATATAAAAGAAGTAATGAGAAAGCTAGAAAATTGTGAATCTAGAAGTAGAAATTCTTTAAATAAGAAAATAGAATTGATGCGATTACGTTATGAAAAATGTATGGCAAGTAGAGTATTTAAAGAACCATTACAAAAAATAAATGAATGGTATCTTAGTGTAGATATGAAAATAAAAGCAATGGAAAATAGTGTTACTACTACTTTACAACAAGCACAAAAAAATGCAGGAAAAGTAATCGCTAAATTAGATACACTAAGCCCTTTAAAAACATTAGCAAGAGGATATTGTATTACCCAAAAAGAGGGAAAAGTAATTAATAAAGCAGAGTATCTAAAAAAAGAAGATGAAATATCACTTTTGTTTTGTGATGGAGAAAAAAAGGCAAAAGTATTATAAATAGAATCTAGAACATAGTAATGGGGGAAAAGTATGGAAGAAAAAGAAATGAATTTTGAAGAAGCAATCCAAGAATTAGAAACAATTACAAGAGAATTAGAAAAAGGTGATTTAAGTCTAGATGAATCTGTAAAAAAATTTGAAAAAGGTATGGAAGTATCCAAAAAATGTAATGAAATCTTAGAAAATGCGGAAAAAAGAATTACCATTTTATTAAAACAAGAAAATGAGGAATACAAAGAAGAAAACTTTGTACCAGAAGATAAATAAACATAAAAAAAGGGGAAACAACACAGATGAATGATTTTAGTCAATTTATTACAAATAAATATATTATTGTTCCATTTTTATTGTGGTTTAGCATACAACTTTTTAAAGTGATATGGGATTTAGTTACCACAAAAAAATTTAATTTTAAAAGAATTATGGGAGCAGGAGGAATGCCAAGTTCTCATAGCGCGGTTGTAGTTGCTTTAGCTGTGATGATTGGAAAAGCAGAAGGCTTTGGTTCTCCAACATTTGCACTAGCTCTTATTTTTTCTTTTGTAGTAATGTATGATGCAGCAGGAATTCGAAGAGCAGCAGGAAAACAAGCAAAATTATTAAATAAACTCATTGAAACACCAGGATTAACTGGTGTCCAAGTTTCTGAAAAATTAGTAGAAGTTTTAGGACATACACCAACACAAGTTATTGTAGGAGCTATCATCGGAATAATAGTAGGATTTATTTTTGCATAATTGCAGTAGAATAAATGATAGTAAAAAGTAAAGGAGGAACTTGAATGCAAGATATTGAAATTGCAAGAAAAGCAACTTTACAGCCAATCACACAAATAGCGCAAAAACTAGGAGTGCCAGAGGAAGAGTTAGAAACATATGGAAAATATAAGGCAAAAATTCCTATTTCATATTCTTCGCAAATACAACAAAACAAAAAAGGAAAACTAATTTTAGTAACGGCAATTAATCCTACACCACTAGGAGAAGGAAAAACAACCATAGCAATAGGTTTAGCAGATGGATTACAAAGAATAGGGAAAAAAGCAGTGCTAGCTTTAAGGGAGCCATCTTTAGGACCTGTATTTGGCATTAAAGGAGGAGCTACAGGAGGAGGATATGCGCAAATTGCCCCAATGGAAGATATTAATCTGCATTTTACAGGGGATATTCATGCAATTACTTCTGCTAATAATTTGTTATCCGCATTAATAGATAATCATATCTATTTTGGAAACAGCTTAGAAATAGAAAAAGTAACATGGAAAAGATGCTTAGATTTAAATGATAGACAACTAAGAAGAGTAAATACAGGCTTGTCCGGAGAAAAAAACATTGTTCCAAGGGAAGATGGATTTGATATTTCTGTTGCTTCTGAAATTATGGCTATTTTTTGTTTAGCTACTGATTTGCGAGATTTAAAAAGAAGATTAGGAAATATTGTTATTGGTTATAATAAACGAGGAAAATGCGTTACAGCAAGAGATTTGAAAGCAGAAGGCAGTTTAACAGCATTATTAAAGGATGCATTTTCTCCTAACTTGGTACAAACTTTAGAAAATACACCTGCTATTGTGCATGGAGGACCATTTGCTAATATTGCTCATGGTTGTAATAGTATTGTAGCAACACAAATGGCCCTAAAATTAGGAGAATATGTAGTAACAGAAGCAGGATTTGGAGCAGATTTGGGAGCAGAAAAATTTTTAGATATTAAATGTAGGAAAGCCAATATCAAGCCAGATGCTGTTGTATGTGTGGCAACTATCAAAGCACTTAAATATCATGGTGGAGCTGACAAAGAAGAAATAGAAACAGAAAACCTAGAAGCACTACAAAAAGGAATTAAAAATTTAGAAAAACATATAGAAAACCTAAAAGAAAAATTTGGACTACCTGTTGTGGTAGCGATTAACCGTTATGTGCAAGATACCAATCGCGAAATAGAATTATTACGAGATACGCTAACAAAGCAAGGCGTAGAATTAAGCTTAGTAGAAGCATGGGGAAAAGGAAGCAGTGGTAGCGAAGATTTAGCAAAAAAGGTAATAAGCTTATGTGAAGAATCCTCTACACTTCATTATATGTATTCGCTAGAGGAAAGTATAGAGCAAAAGATAGAAGCTGTTTGTAAAAAGATATATGGGGCAAATGAGGTAATATTTACAGAAAAAGCGCAAGAAGAAATGCAAACAATTCAAAAATTAGGATATGGAAATTTACCAATATGTATCGCAAAAACACAATATTCCTTGTCCGATGATCCAAAAAAACTAGAAATAACGGAGCCTTTTTCTATCACGGTTCGTGATTTGTTTTTAAAAGCAGGAGCAGAATTTATTGTAGTGATTACAGGAAAAATTATGACAATGCCAGGCTTACCAAAAGTGCCAGCAGCAGAGCAAATTGATGTGGATGATAATGGAAATATCATAGGAATTTTTTAAAATAAGTATAAAAAGCCTATTTTTGGAGAAAATATGAATAAGTGTTAAGTATTTTTGAAGAAGGTGGCTTTTTTTATGAGTGAAAAATGGAAACAAAATAAAGGAAAAGTAATGGCAGTTGTCATACTTACTCTATTAGCTATTGGAATTGCTATATCACTTTTTTGTTTTTCGAATAATGAGGTAGAGGCATTATCTAAGTACGGTTCACGAGGTAGTGAAGTAACACAGATTCAAACTAAATTAAAAAGATGGGGCTATTATAATGGAAATATAGATGGTATTTATGGAAGTCAAACAGTAGAAGCTGTTAAATATTTTCAAAGAAAAAATGGATTAGCAGTAGATGGAATAGCAGGACCTAGAACATTAGAGGCAATGGGAATTTTTAATTCTTCTAATAGTTCGGGAAGCTCTAGTTCGAATAGTAGTGACCTAAATTTACTAGCAAGGTTAGTATATGGAGAAGCAAGAGGAGAAAGTTATACAGGACAAGTAGCGGTAGCAGCAGTGGTACTAAATAGGGTTAAAAGTAGCTCCTTTCCTAATACCATTTCAGGAGTTATTTATCAATCAGGAGCATTTGACGCTGTAAGCGATGGACAAATTAATTTAACGCCTAATAGCACTGCAAAAAAAGCAGCACAAGATGCATTAAATGGTTGGGACCCTTCTTATGGAGCTATTTACTATTTTAATCCTAAAACAGCAACCAATAAATGGATTTGGTCAAGACCAATGACAGTAACAATTGGAAATCATAGATTTTGCAAATAAAGAATTGACAAAAGCCCCACGTATTGATATGATAAACGTATCAAAAACGAGGAGGCTTTTATGCTTTTGTATCCAAAAGTATATCTTAACAATGTACGAGAAATTACAATGGATTTGTTAGAAAAAAATCATATAAAAGGGCTTATCTTAGATGTGGATAATACCCTAATTGATTATTATCAAAATTTGCCAGAAGAGACTTTTTCTTGGTGTCAAGACTTAAAAGAAAAAGGAATAAAAATGTGTATTTTGTCGAACAGCAATAAAAAAGAAAAAGTAAAAATGGTTGCAGATAAGCTTAATTTACCATATCGCAATTTTGCTTGTAAGCCGTTTAAGTCTGGTTTTCAAAAAGCAATGCAAGTATTGGAACTAAAAAATACAGAAATTGCCGTAGTAGGAGATCAAATATTTACAGATGTTTTAGGGGCTAACCGAATGAATATGTTTTCCATTTTAGTAAGACCAATAGAACAAAAAGATATATGGATTACTATTTTAAAAAGACCATTAGAAAATAGAATTATACGTAATTATCAAAATAAACAAAAATGAGAAAAAGAAACGAGGAACGAAAATGTATATTAACGACGTACATATTATGTATTATGTAGTATTAGGATTAATAGGATTATTAGTAGGACAATTTGTAGATTGGTGTAATACGCGTCTACCAGAGTATAAAAAAATATTTCCCAAAAACATGTTAAAAGAATATAAAAAAGTGTTTAAACCAAACTATGTATTAATGATAGTAACAGCCATTATTTATTTGGTGCTACTCTATATTTTAGGAATAGGAACTACTTTTATGTCCAATATTAGACTGCTAAAATACCTTATTCTTACCCCAATGTTACTTTCTGTTGTTATTATTGACTATAAAATGCAAATTATTCCTAACCGATTAAATCTTACCATGTTTGAAATTGGTATTATCTTTGTTTTTCTACAAGGAATGGAAAGCATAAATGTGGCAATAGATGGATTACTTGGTATGTTAGTAGGAGGAGGAATTTTTCTACTTATCACCTTAATTGGAGGACTTATTGCGGGGAAAGAAGCAATGGGATTTGGTGATGTAAAACTAATGGGAGCATTAGGATTGTTTTTTGGATGGATAGACATGCTTATTATTTCCGCACTTGCTTTCTTAATTGGAGCAATTTTAAGTATTATTTTACTAGCAACCAAAAAGAAAAAAACAAATGAATATATTCCGTTTGGACCATTCATTGTTCTTGCAACTTTTATAGTAATGTGTATACCATCTAACTTACTAATTACCGCATTACTAGAGATTTTTACATTAGGTATGTATCAAGGATAACCTAAAAAAGAGGTGAAAAGTCTATGAATTTAAAAATAAAATGTTTAAGAGGAAAACTAGCAGGAAAAAATATGCAAGGCATGATAATAACAAACCCTATTAATATCCGCTATTTAACAGGAATTACGGCAGAAGGGCTTCTTCTTCTTACCAGACGTGAAAATATATTTATTACAGATGCAAGATATATAGAAGAAGTAAATAGTACCTTAACAATTGATGATGATGTTATTGTATATAATGTGTCTGATATATCGAAAGAAGATTATGAGAACTTTTTTACATTTTGTGAAAATATAGGCTTTGAAGAAAACCATATTACCTATGCAAAATATAAAGAATATAAGCACAAATACATTATTAATAATCTAGAAGAAACAGAAGGAATGATAGAAGCACAAAGAGTAATAAAAGACGAAAAAGAAATAGAATATATTAAAAAAGCTTGTCAAATTACCGATCAGTGCTTTGAACATCTATTACAATATATTAAAATTGGCAAAACAGAAAAAGAAATAGCATTTGAAATTGAACGATACTTTAAAACACATGGAGCAGAAAAAGAAGCTTTTGATACCATTGTTGCATCTGGACCAAATTCATCCAAACCACATGCTATTCCAACCGATAGAGAAATAGCCTATGGAGATTGTATTACAATTGATTTTGGATGTATGTATGAAGGATATTGTTCTGATATGACAAGAACCATTTTTATTGGAGAACCAAAAGAATCTGTTAAAAAAGTATATGATTTAGTTTTAAAAAATCAGTTGCAAACACTAAAAGATTTAAAAGAAGGAGCTAATTTAAAAATTTTATCCAAAATGGTGGATAATGATTTTAAAACACATGGCTATAGTTTAATACATGCATTAGGACATGGCGTAGGACTAGAAATACACGAAAAACCATTTTTTAGTATCTATACGGACCACTTCTTAAAAGAAAACATGGTTGTTACAAATGAACCAGGAATTTATATTCCGAATGAATTTGGCGTACGTATAGAAGATACGGTTTTAATTACAAAATCTGGGTGTATAACTTTAACCAATTCGGAGAAGAATTATAGTATATTAGAAGGATAGCCGTGCTATAGAAGAAAAAATACGTATAACTATTGATTTTTAGCCAAAAATGTAGTAATATATATAAGATGAATTAAAATATTAGGAGGAATTATTTATGGCAGAAGTATATATGGCAGGAGATTTTAGAAACGGAACTACTTTCGAAATGGATGGAAACGTATACAAAGTAGTAGAATTTCAACACGTAAAACCAGGAAAAGGAGCAGCATTTGTTCGTACAAAATTAAAAAATGTAATTAATGGCTCTGTTTTAGAAAAAACATTTAACCCATCTGAAAAATATCCAGCAGCTCAAATAGAAAAAAGAGATATGCAATATTTATACCAAGATGGTGATTTATATTATTTTATGGATAATGAAACTTACGAACAAATCCCATTAAATAAAGAACAAATTGGTGATAGTTTAAAATTTATGAAAGAAAACATGAACGTTAAAATACTATCTTATAAAGGAAACGTATTTGCTGTAGAACCACCAATCTTTGTAGAACTAGAAGTTACTTATACAGAACCTGGATTTAGTGGTAATACTACTACAACTGCTGGAAAACCTGCAACATTAGAAAATGGTTATGAAATTAGTGTTCCATTATTCGTAAACATTGGAGATGTTATAAGAATTGATACAAGAACTGGCGAATATATGGAAAGAATTTAAGATAAGAAAGGAAAACATATCATGTCAGAGTTAAGTCAAAGATTTAAAAATATCATAAAAGAAGTGGAAGAACGAATTCAAGATCCAAAAGATGTAGAATTTGTAAAACAAAAAATTTCTGAAATATCTATTCTATTTTTAGACACCATTGATAAAATAACAGAAATGAGCGAACAAAAAATGAAAAGGATAGAAGAAACACAAAAAAATTTGCAAGAAAAAATAAATAAAATTGATAGTTCTTTATCCAATATAGAAAAAGATATTTACGATGAAGAAGATATGGACGAAGGATACGACTTTGAAATTGTTTGTCCATATTGTAACCATGAATTCACTTGTGATATAGAAGCAAATGAAAATGCAGAAGTACAATGCCCAGAGTGTAAAAATATGATAGAACTAGATTGGAACGGAGAAGAAGACGGATGTGCAGATTGTTCTTGTTGCGATTTTGATTGCTGTGAAGAAATAGAAGAGGAAGAAGAAAAAGACGACCCAAACGAAGAAGATGATGATATGTAGGTAAGGAAAGTAGCAAAAGCTACTTTCTTTTTTGGAATAACATAAAGTAAAAAAGTAACTTAAGTAAACTATTGTTGGCATGGGAAGAATCGTTTATAGAATGTGTCTAAGAAAATAAAGTAAGAGGATTGATTAATGAACCATTTTTCCTTACCGTTAAATGCAAATGAGCACCGGTAGTAGCACCATTGGTTGGATTGCCATTACTGTCTTTATACGGATTACCCCAAATTCCATACACATTTTTAGGCCCCACATGTGCAATTACTTGCCCTTGTTTGATACTATCACCCACTTGCACTAGATAATTAGGTGAAACATGACAATAAGAAAAAGTATAATCCTTATGCTTAAAGGTAACAGTGCAACCACCAGCACCATTAAACTCAGCCATTGTTACCGTTCCACTGGTAATCGCTAAAAGAGGTGTGTCAGTAGGAACACCAATATCCACGCCACTATGAGAAGTAGAAGCTCCCGCAGTAGGGGCTTTTCTTTTACCAAAAGGAGAAGTAATGTGTGTATAACCAGGACAAGGCCACAAAAAGCCATTATCTTCTAATGAAAAGAAAGAAGATGCCGTGGGAGGAGTGTAAGAAAAAGTAACAGAATCCGAAGAAGTAAGAACGGGAATAAAAAAGCAAGATAGCAAAATAACAAACAAAAGTAAAAAAAGCACAAAAGAAAAAAGCTTATGAGAAAATAGTCCGCATAAAAAACCTCCTATAAGCCCCCATAAACTTTTAAAAACCCCTTATTTGGTGGAGATGAGGAGAGTCGAACTCCTGTCCAAGCCCCTTTCCATAAGAACTTCTCCGAGTGCAGTTTGTTGTTTTATTTCCTTTTTCCTTTCTACAACAAACAAGAAAAAGAAAAAAGTATCCTTTTGGTTACCCACTATTTTCAAGGAAAAAATAGTTTTGTTATCCTACTTGTTTTTAAACACCTTATCTCAAAACCGTAGGAAGTTCTAAGAAAGATGTGCCGCCAAACTTAGGCAGCGTATGCTAATTCTCTATTATCAGCGTTTATTTTTATTTTCTCGTTTTTTAAGTGGCCAACGAGAATCCACTACTCGCTATTCTTACTTCTAGAGGATTGTCGAAACCAAATACATCCCCATGTAAAATCTATTATACAATATTTTACAGGAAGATGCAACAGGAAAAATTATACTTGTCTGTAGAAATTTCCATTGGTATACTGGTTTCCTTCTAATTTTTTTCCTTGTTTTAAAATAGGGATAATAGTATTTAATTCTGCAACAGATTCTTCTAAAGCATCAATACGTAAAAAATCTACTGGTAAGTCAGAGGTATCTATTGAAGTTATTTTACTGTTATAAATTTCGGTAACGGTTTGCACATTATCTGGAACAATTCGAAAAGCATAACCTAATCTATCTTTTAACCAGTAAGTATCTTCTGCACTGGTACATCTAGCACCACAGGTAGGGTAGCACTTATTGGTAACTCCGAGTAAGCAATAGTTAGTACTCATAATGCGTGCTTTACCATAGCAGGTAAGTTCAGTAGAAACTGGTAAAGGGGAACTTAACATAGTTAACATATCCTCTTTATTAAGTTCCGGTGAAAAAGTAATAGTTTTTATCCCAAGTTTTGCTATTTCTTCTATACTAGTCCTATTAAAAAGATTCATTCCTGAACTTGCAATAAACGAATACGAACTACCATATGTAGCAAGTAAATCCATGCAGGAAAGATTAGATACCACAAAACCGCAAATAGGATATTTGGCCAAGGCGTTTTCTATATTATCGTCTATCAATTTACTATAATTTGCTTTAATAATAGTAGGCATATAAATATAAGTAGCAAAAGAATGTGTAATTTTTTCAATAGCAGAATCATACTTTCGAAAAGCAAAATATTTTAATGGTAAATAAATACGGTCTATTCCGTGTAGTAAAGTATAGTCGGTATTTAAATCAAGGACAGGTAGATATAATGAAATCTTTTTCTCCTTAGGAGGAAGGACACTATTAGTAGCAGAAGTAGCAGGAATAGAAAAAGGATGGGTAATTTTTCTGGTTACCTTTTGTAAAACAGCCCTTTGTAGCTTTTCTATCGTTTCTCTTCGCAAGTTATTTAACATACTAATGCTAGGAACAAATAAATTCTCATCCAAATATACCGTAATTTTTTCGAAAACATAAGGAGTATCCTTCGTTTTGGAAATTTGATGAATTACTTTATCTACCGTAATAGGAGCATTCTTAGCAGGAACCGGCTTACAATCTGCTTGTGCAGATACCTTAATTCCTTGGTAGCATTCTCCAGAAGCACGGGTAGTAGAAACCTCCATGCGAATAGGCATGTCTTTTTTTATGGCAATGGTGCAATGGAGAGGGATTTTTTTCAGCTCTTTATCACTATAACTATCCTTTACCGATGCTACTAAACTCTTACTACTAATTTTGTACACCTTATCCCCAGCAGAAATATTTCCCTTCATTCTACCAATGCGGACTGTACTATTTGCAAGAGCTTCTTTGGTATTTTCTTTTCCAAGCATGAGTTCAGAAACAGTATATTTAGCATGTTCTTTTTGTAGCATAATGGTATCTCCAATAGCAAGAGGTTCCTTAAGAGTAAGCGTAATAATACCTTTTTGCTCGTTATAACGATGCACATAACCAAGGAGTAATCCCATATTATCTGGTTTTTCCTTGTAAATTAAATCCTTGTTGGCAGAAGTAGAAAAATGACCACTAGAAAAACCACCACGGTTAAATGCTTGTAATAAATTTTGCTTGTCCTTAAGATCTACCACATATTCTTTACCAGAAAGGGCAAGGTCAATATACTTACGATAAATTTTTGTAGTAATAGCAACATATTCCGGTGGCTTCATTCTACCTTCTATTTTAAAACAAGATACACCGGCTTTTATTAATTCTGGAATATAGTCTAACCCACATAAATCTCTAGGGCTTAATAAATAGCCACTATCGATAGTAGTTTCTTTGCCAGAAGTGTTCTTTTGCAATAGGTCATAATTCATTCTGCAAGGTTGAGCACACTTTCCACGATTTCCAGAACGTCCTCCCACCATACTAGAAAAAAGGCATTGCCCAGAATAACTAATACACAAAGCACCATGAATAAACGTTTCTATTTCAATGTCAGTATGCTCGCAAATATAACGAATTTCGTTAATGGGAAGTTCTCTTGCTAAAACTACTCTTTTAAAACCTAAGTTTTGGCAAGCAAGGGCACCTTCTAAGTTATGAATAGTCATTTGCGTACTGGCATGAATAGGAAGGTCTGGAAAATGAGAAATTAAAAATCTTGCAAGACCAATATCTTGTACAATAATAGCATCAATACCATACTCATATGCCTTAGATGCTACTTCTACCGCTTTAGGAAATTCCTCTTCTTTTACCAAAGTATTTAAGGTAAGGTGTGTCTTTACATTACGTAATTTTGCATAGCTAATAGCTTTTTGTAACTCTTCCAACCCAAAATTAGAAGCAAACGCCCTAGCATTAAAAAAAGAAGAACCAAAATATACACTATCGGCACCATTTTGCACAGCAGCCTCTAAACATTTGAAATCTCCAACAGGAGCTAATAATTCTACTTTATTCATAAAAATATATTCCCTTCTTGCTATCTGCTACTAGAATAGAAACAGAAAGCACAAATAGTTTTTAAATAACGAACATAAAAATTCTCTAACACTATTGTAACACAAAAAATGAAATTCGCATACTATAACATAGAAAAGTGATAAAATCACGAAAAGATTAGCAAAAAGGAGGTCAAAATTCATGCAAGACGAAGTAAGAAACTGCGGATGTAACAATGGTTGCGGATGCAATAACGGAGGATTTTTAGGAAACTTATTTGGTGGATGTGGAAATAACTGCGAAATGTTATTCTTCATCTTAGTTTTCCTATTATTATTTACCAACTTTGGAGGAAGAAGCGGAAACAATTGCGGTTGTGGATGTTAAGCAAAAAGAAAAAGTGGCAAATCTGCCACTTTTTCTTTAGGTACGGAAGCGCTCGTCTAAGCATTGCAAAAACTGAATAACATCTGCACGACTGGGAAAGATAACAGAACTAACCATAGCTATTCCATTTTCAGGCAAATTAACAGCCAAAGGACCTTCCTTATAAAACTTAGCCTTAAATTTGCTAGCAAATACAAGAACGCACATAAGCTCATAAAGCATAATTCCTCTATATAACGGGGAAATATCTTCAGCTACACGTATTACCCGAATATCCACAATCACCTTTTGCCGTAAAGCACAATATAACATAAACAAGCCATCCTTTCTATAGTAAAATGTTACTCTACTTGTACCTATGCTGTTTTACAACACTTACTATAGTATAGCACAAAATAGGAGAAAAGCAAGAATTTACATAAACTATTTGTAACAGTAACTTGAAAAAAGAAAAGGACTTCTGAAAATTGCAAAAAAACTATTGCATAATGCCTAAAAGTATGCTAAGATATATTTGCTGATGCAGATAGGGGTATAGTGTTAATGGCTAGCACGATGGTCTCCAAAACCACAAGTCTGAGTTCGAATCTTAGTACCCCTGCCAAAAACATTGCCTACTAATTAAGTACTAGGCAATGTTTTTTCTTTTGCAAAGTATCTTGCAAGATATAAAGAAGATGTGGTACAATGACACTATCATAGGAAAATAAAAAAGAAAAAATAGGAGTAGATATGGAAAAAGTAAAAGAAATAATAAAAAAAGTATGTACAAGAGAAGTAATTTTTTATGCGATATTTGGAGTATTAACTACTTTAGTAAATGTTGGTACATTTTCTTTATTAAACTTAGTATTTCATGTAGAAGAAAATTTATCTAATAATATAGGTATTGTAGTAGCAGTGCTATTTGCTTATGCTACCAATAGAAAAATAGTATTTCATTCCGAAGCTGCAACCAGAAAGGAAAAATGGATAGAGTTTGGTAAGTTTATTTTAGGAAGAGCTTTTACCATGGTAGTAGAATCTGCTGGCTTTTTCCTACTATTTAACATTTGCCACATTCAAAAAATGATTAGTAAATGTGTTATTACGGTTTTAGTAATTATTCTAAACTTTTTTGTAAGCAAATTTTTTGCTTTCCGTAAAAAGAAATAATTTACAAGAGGGACGGGGAATTTTGGCAGACATTGGCAGTATACTAAAATAAAAACAAAAAAATGTTTGCAAAAACTATTGACAAAAATGTAAAATACGATATAATAATACCAAACAAAAATTCTATTTGATTTTTGGGAGGTATTCTTTTTTATGATTACAACACTACATATTAAAAATATTGGTATTATTGATGAAATGAGCATTGATTTAAACGAAGGGTTTAATGTGCTTACTGGCGAAACAGGTGCTGGTAAAACGCTTATTATTGATTCTTTAGGTATTATTGCAGGTGGCAGATTTTCCAAAGAAATGATTCGTAAAGGAGAGAATTATTCTTATGTGGAACTTTGCTTTTATGCTCCAGAAAATGAGCAAGCAATGGATGGCAATATTATTGTATCTCGCGAGATTTATGCAAATGGAAGAAACCTTTGTAAAATTAATGATAGAATGGTAACCGTTTCTGCCTTAAAAGAGTTTATGAAAACCATGTTAGATATACACGGACAGCATGACAATCAATTTTTATTAGACCCTACCACACATATTCGTTATTTGGATAATTTTGTAGGAAGTGAAATGAAAGCAAGAAAACAAGAGTATCAAGCGTTGTATCAAGAATGGAAAAGTATAAAAACAGAACTAAAACAAAACTATGGAGATGAAAAAGAAAAGGAAAGAAGATTAGATTTACTAGAGTACCAGTTAAAAGAAATACAAGAAGCAGAATTAACAGTAGGAGAAGAGGAAAAGCTAGAAACAGCAAGAAGAAAAATAGAAAATAACGAAAAAATCCAAAATGCATTAGGAATAGCACATGAACAAATAGAAATGCAAGGAATAGATGCTATTAGTACATCTATTCATGCATTAGAAAAAATATGTGGTGTAGAAGAAGAAATAGAAACTATTTTAAACAACCTAAAAAGTATGTACTATGATTTACAAGAGATGGGAAGAGACATTGGTTCTTTAAAAGAGCAAAACGAAGAAGCGGGAGAAAATAAACAAGAAATAGAAGATAGATTAGACCTTATTTATTCCTTAAAAAGAAAATACGGAAATACCATACCAGAAATTTTAGAATATGGCAAAAAAGTAGAGGCAGAAATAGAAAAAATAACCAATATGGATGGCTATATTAAAACCTTAAAGGAAAAGAAACAAAAATTAGAAGTACAAATGGAAGCAATAAGCAAAAATATGCATGATTTACGAGAAAACAAGGCAAAAGAGTTAAGCACTAGTATTGATAAAGAACTAAGCGAGCTAGAAATGCAAAACAGCAAATTTCAGGTAAGAATAGAGTATAATACGCAAAAAGAATTTGGACCAGATGGCTTAGATAGAGTAGAGTTTTTTATTTCTACCAATATAGGAGAAGAGGCAAAACCATTACATAAAATTGCATCTGGTGGTGAAATGTCACGTATGATGTTAGCTATTAAAACTATTTTAGCAAATGCAGATGAAATACCAACCCTTGTTTTTGATGAAATAGATACAGGAATTAGTGGTAAGGCTGCAAGGGCGGTAGCAGAAAAAATGAAGCGTATTGCAAAAACACATCAAGTAATTTGTGTTACTCATTTAGCCGTAATTGCGGCAAAAAGTGATTACCATTACTATATTAACAAAGAAGTGGTATGCCATCATACAAAAAGTAAAGTAAAACTATTAAAAGAATCCGAGGTAATAGAAGAAATCGCAAGGCTTGCCAGTGGAGAAAATACCCCAATTGCTTTAGAACACGCAAAACAATTAAGAGCAAGTTAAAATTATGTGTCAATGCGTACAATACGGGTAGTTACGGTCCAATCGTCTGTGGTAGCATAAATACGTATTGGTTTATCTAAGGTATTTTTAAAACGAAAATCTACACTGCCATAGGCAACGGCAGCATCTTTGCCTTCTTCTACATAGGTTACTTTCCTACTATGTTCGTGCCTTTCTACTACTTCTAATTCTGGAACAGCTAATACGGCATTGTACAAGGTACTACTAATCTGGCAGTTTCCGCCTCCTAATCCTTGGGTTACATTTCCTTCGGAATCGTAGACATCGGCTTCTTCATATCCTTTTTCTTTGGTGGCTTTTCCTACGGTATTACAAAAAGAAAAGGTTTCTCCGAGGTTCTACACGGGTGCCATTTAGCGTATTGCATGTTAAATGTAAGTTATGTTGCCTACCTTCTTCTTTTACCATAATTTTGGTAGAGAATGTAGCAATTTCTGTTTCCTTTGTTTTAACTAAGTTAGAGGTTTGTGTATTGCTTTTTTCAGAAGAAGATTCTTGGGAGGAAGGTAAACTTTCGTTGGTAGAGGTTCTACTAGCACTCGAAGTCTGATTGTTTGTATCTTTCTCTTCTTCAGGAGTAGAGCAACCAGTAAGTAATAAGATACTAGCAATACAAATAAGAATAAATTTTAACATTTCTATGTCTCCTTTTTATGATTTTATGGTTTTAGTTGTACAAGAAAATCTAGGATAGGTACAACAAAACTAATTTTGTTATAGTATAACCAAAAAAAGAAAAATTATGAAAAGTAGAAACAATTTTACTATAATGCAATAACAGAAAAAGAAAAAAACATTCCAGAATAAAATTCTGGAATGAAATACTCTATTTTTTATGTTTATCTAGTCCAATCTTCTTCATGACTTAAGTCACGTTGGCTAGAGACAATATATTTAGAATTATTTTTTTCAATAGATAAGTTGGTATCTAATACTTTAGCAGATTTTGCATAGGCATCCACAATATTTTGTACTTTGGTATTGCCGGCTTGTAATAATACAATAGCATGTACGGCATCATAAATTTCTGGTGCTTCTTTAAAGTTTAAAGGAGTAGAACCAATTTTAGCAGCTTGATAATTGGCATCAGATACATTTAAAAAGGTAATGTCACGTGCAGACATTGTATCTGGAACTTTGGTGCCATCTGCAAGAGTTAATTCATGTGTATTGGTATAGGTGTCTGCAATTGCTACTTTTACTAGGCTTAGCATAGTGGAATTTACCATACTAGTATTTTGATTATAGTAATCTTGAATTTCTGCAGTGCAGGCTTGTAATTCTTTCTTTTGCTCGCTAGTAAGATTTTTTGCTTCTTTTAAGTTAGAATAGGTAATAATATTATTTTCAAATTTTTTCATTTCTTCTAAATCATTTCTTTGGGTATAGGTAAAAATGTCATCTAATTGGCTATTCTTTGGTTGAAGCATTGCAGATTCTATTTGTTCCATTACAGTAGCTTGTTCTGGAAGGTAGGTATCTCTATGCCTAAACATACTATTTTCAGAAATAGCTAAAGAACCTAATACTAATATACCAGAGGCACCTAAAGCAGCTAATGTTTTCTTAAAAGAAGAAGTCTTGGTTTTTTGTACTGCTTTATCTCTTTGCATAATAGAACCTTTAAAGCGTCTTGCTTCCTTTTTAGAATTATTACTTACCTGATATTTTTTTAAAAACGCATTATGCTTATCTTCCGTGGTTTGTGCATGGTGGTTATTTACCATATCTATAAAATGATCACTCATATAAAATTCCTCCTTTGTATGGAAACTACTACTATTATACCACGAAATGAAAAAAATCTCAAATTTTCCAAAAAAATCACAAAAATCATTTGACAAAACCATATTCTTAATAGATAATATAGGATGAAAACAGCAGAAGAAAAAGAAAGGAATTTACTAAGGAGGAAAGAAAACTATGTACGTATTTAATAAAATTATGGTAAATCCACAATTACCAAAAAGAATTGAAAAATTATCTGAAATTGCCAATAATCTATGGTGGTCTTGGAATACAGAATTTTTAAGATTATTCAAAGATATTGATATTGATTTGTGGGAAAAAGTAGATAAAAACCCAGTCAAATTTTTAAAATTAGTTTCGCAAGAAAAATTAGAAATGGTAGCAGAAAATTTTGCTTTCCTTTGGAATTACGACCGTGTTGTAAAAAATTTTGAAGATTACATGAAAAGTAAAACAACATGGTTTTCTAAAAACTATCCAAATAATCAAAAAGATTTAATAGCTTATTTTTCAGCAGAATATGGACTAGACCAAATACTATCTATTTATTCAGGAGGACTTGGTATTCTTTCTGGTGACCATTTAAAATCTGCAAGTGATTTAGGTATTCCATTAGTTGCAGTTGGTTTGTTATATAAAAACGGATATTTCCATCAAAAGATAAATGGATATGGAATTCAAGAAACAGAGTATAAAAATATAGAATTAGATAATTTGCCAATTGTTCCTGTAATGGATGCAGAGGGAAAAGAACTGATTATAGATGTAAAACTACCAAAAAGAAAATTATATTTAAAAGTATGGAAAATAGCAGTAGGAAGAGTAACACTTTATTTAATGGATTCTGATATTAAACAAAATCATGAAGAAGATAGAAATACTACTATTCGTCTTTATGGTGGAGACCAAGATATGCGTATTCGTCAGGAAATTGTGCTAGGCATGGCTGGAACAAATCTTCTAAAAAAACTAGGTCTTAATCCAACTGTATATCACATGAATGAAGGTCATTCTTCTTTCTTAACCATAGAGTTAATTAGAAGTATTATGGAAGAAAAACAAATTTGTTTTGAAATGGCAAGAGATATTGTTACTTCTAAGACAGTGTTTACTACTCACACGCCAGTACCAGCAGGAAATGACATTTTCCCGGTAGAATTAGTAGAAAAATATTTTGATGGATTCTGGGATAGATTAGGTATTACAAAAGAAGAATTTATGAAATTAGGTATGAAACCTGAAGATAAAGAACAAAAAACATTTAATATGGGAATTTTGGCTTTAAAAATAGCAGGAAAGAAAAATGGTGTTAGCAAACTCCATGGAGCAGTTTCTAGGGAATTGTTTAGTGAAGTTTGGCCCAATATTGCAGCGGAAGAATCTCCTATTACCTATGTAACCAATGGAATTCATACTTGTACATGGCTTGCTGCTAATTTAAAGGAATTATACAACAAGTATTTAATCCCTTATTGGCAAGACCATATTCAAGAACCAGAAATTTGGGAAAGAATCCGTAATATTCCAGATGAAAAACTATGGGAAGAACATCAATTTAGAAAAGAAAAACTAATGCAATTAGTAAAAGAAAATATCACCAACCGTTTAAGAAGTAGTAATATTTCTTATGAAGAAATAAACGAAATTACCTCTAAATTAGATGCTAAAGCATTAACCATAGGTTTTGCAAGAAGATTTGCTACATATAAAAGAGCTACTTTAATTTTTAAAGATTTAGAAAGAATTACGCAAATTTTTAATAATTCCAAAAGACCAATCCAAATTATTATTGCAGGAAAAGCACATCCGGCAGATAAGGAGGGACAAGATTTAATTAAATATATTCACGATATTGCTATGAAACCACAATTTAAAGGAAAAATATTCTTACTAGAAAACTACAATATTGCGATGTCTCGTTACTTAGTAAGTGGTGTAGATGTATGGCTTAATACGCCAAGAAGACCAATGGAGGCTTCTGGAACAAGTGGACAAAAGGCAGCAGTTAATGGCGTTATTAATTTTAGTATTCTAGATGGCTGGTGGGCAGAAGGGTATACGTCTAATAATGGATGGATTATTGGCTCTAACAAGGAATATACAAATTACGAAGAGCAAGATAGAGAAGATTCAGAAAGTATTTATCAAACATTAGAAAATAAAATTATACCAATGTATTATGAGCAAGATAAAAATGGTGTTTCTAGAAGATGGATGGAAATGATGAAAAATTCTATTATTACGAATGCACCAAAATATAGTACTTCACGTATGTTAATAGATTACACTAGTAAGTTATATATGCCACTTTGCAATTTGACTAAGACCTATTATGAAGATATTGCAAAGGTTTCCGAGTTTAACACATGGAAAAAAGAATTACGTAAAAACTGGAATGATATTAAGATTATACAAGAGCAAAATGCCAATAATATTACGATTAATGCAGGAGAAAAAATTCCGGTAACCTGCAAAATAGAATTACCAAATCTAGATAAAAACAGCATTGAAGTACAAGTGTATTGCGGAAGAATTCAGGAAAATGGTATTATTGAAAATGCAAAAAAGATACCAATGACCTATGTAACATCACAAGATAATGTTCATACTTATACAGCGCAAATAGAACTAGAAACTGGTGGAAATTATGGTTACACATTTCGTGTAATACCAAAACATGATATGTTGCTAGATGCTGCTAATTTAGATTTAATAAAATGGGTAACCGTTTAAAAAAGAAGAACTAGTATTTTAGGATACTAGTTTTCTTTTAGAAAAACCCTTGTCGAAAAAAGTAAAAAATGGTAGAATAGACAGCAAAGAAACATACAGGAGATGAGATATGGAGATAGTGGCAGAAAAAGAAAAACAAGAAAATACTGTAGAACAAAAAAATGTGTCAAAGAAAACTAATTTTGACTTTTCTATTTTTGGCTTTTCTATTTGGAGATTACTAACCTATTTTGTATTATATAGCATACTAGGTTTTATCATAGAAACATTATTTGGATTATGTACAAAAGGTGTAATTGAAAGTAGGAAAAGCTTTCTATATGGTCCTTTTTGTGCAATCTACGGTTTGGGAGCTGTAGTAATGCTTATCTTTTTACAATATTTTAAAAAGAATAACGGAACGCTATTTTTAGGAGGCTTTCTCATTGGTTCTATTGTAGAATATTTAGTCAGTTGGATTGGAGAAATGTTACTTCATGTAAAATGGTGGGACTATTCTGCAGTACCTTTTAATATTCAAGGAAGAGTATGTGTTTTCTTCTCTTTGTTTTGGGGAATACTAGCTATTTTCCTAGTGAAGACCGTTCACCCAAGAGTAGATAAATTTATAGAAAAGCATATTTCTACTAAATACCTAAAAGTCTTTTCTATTATTCTTATCTTGTTTATGTTTGTAGATTGCTTAATAACAGGATTTGCCTTACGAATGTTTAACACAAGACTTGTTTTAAATTATGACCTAGAGTTACAAAATGTAGAAAACTATATAGAAGACTATAAAAAATTATATAGCATTCCAGAAGTAAAAGAATTTGCAGATAAGCATTTTTCGGACGAAAAAATGTTAAAAACATTTCCAAATTTAAAGGTGACTGGAAAAGATGGACAAATTATATATGTAAGTGATATCTTAAAAGATATTCAGCCATATTATATAAGAGTGTTTACCCCAACCGTTCGTGGAAAGCCAATTATAGAGCCGGAGACCTATGAAGAAAAATAGCATCTAAAAAGCAAAAAAATCTTAAAAAACTAAAAATACTTTTTTATACTTTAGACAGTAGTCAATAGAGATAAAATTAAACTTAAAATTTTGCAAAAGCGATTGACTTATTTCTTTCTTTTGTGTATACTTTATTCGTGATATAATGACGAAGATTTACAAAGGAAGAGGGAGAAAAAAGTAATATGAAATCGAACCATAAAAGCAAAACAAGATTTTTGCTATATATACTAATTATTTCTATTTTATTTACCGTTCTTTTGCCATATAGTGGCACTTTTTCCGCAACCAATGAATATACACAAGAATTAAAATCTGGAATTGATAGTTTTCCAGAAAGTTATAGACCATATTTAGAGAAACTTTCTGAAATTTATCCTAATTGGACATTTGAAGCTTATTACACTGGAATTGATTGGGATGAACTCGTAGAAAAAGAAACCAATAATTGCGACAATCCTAAAAATAGAATATATAAAACAAGAAAAGATTCTTGGAAAGATAGTTGTGTAACACCAGAAAATGGGGCTTCCTATGTTTGTGCCAGTCCACAAATTATTGCATACTATATGGATCCAAGAAATTTCTTAAATGAGATTAATATTTTTGAATTTGAAGAGGTATCCTTTAATCCACAAATCCATACAGTAGCTAATGTAAATAAAATATTACAAGGTACCTTTATGGAAAATGCAAAAGTAACCTATACCAATAGTGAAGGAAAAGAAGTAACTACAGGATATGCAGAAATATTAGTAGAAGCAGCAAAAGAAACCAATTGGAGTCCTTTCCAAATTAAAACCAAAATAGTACAAGAAGTAGGCTCTTCTGGAAGTGGTTCTGTTTCCGGACATTATGTGGCAGCAGATGGCACAGTGTATGATGGCTATTATAACTTCTTCAATTATGGAGCATATGATACCGGAGATGCTATTCAAAATGCGCTAGAATATGCCAAACGAGAAGATGTGAATTGGAATAATCCATACAAAGCTATTGTAGAAGGAGCTAAGCTAATATGTAATTCCTATATTAATGCCGGACAAAATACAGCATATTTTTTCAAGTTTGATGTAGTAGGAACAAGCATTTTAGAAACAGGAAAAACACAAACAGTAAATGCAAACACGATGTTTGCACATCAGTATATGACAAATATAGAAGATCCATATAATCAATCCAAAGGATTATACAACACTTATGTAGCCAATGGACTTATTTCACAAAAAATGAATTTTATTATTCCGGTATATAACAATATGCCAGATGTAGTAAAAAAACCAACTACATTAACAGAACAAGATGGAGATTTATATTATGTGAATGTGAAATCAACACCTCTTTCTATAAGGCAAGAACCGTCTTATACGGCAAATGTAGTAGCAACAATAGAAAAAGATGAAGTTGTTGCTATGTTAGAACAAGCTTGCAAGGTGGAAGGAAATGCTGTTTGGAATAAAATTAAATTAGAAGACGGAACAGTAGGATATACAACAGATGAATATATTACGTCTTGTAAAAACGGAAGCACACATGGATTTAACATAACAGCTTCTAGTAAAGAAATAGTAGCAGCACCAGAGGTAACCGTTTCGGACATTCAAGCAAAACAAAAAGGAGCTGTTGTTAAGAATACAGAAGGAAAAACGATAACTGGAGAAACTTTAGTAGGAACAGGAAATACGGTAACCATAGATAAAACAACTTACACCATTGTAAAACTAGGAGATGTTAATGGGGATGGCAAGGTTACAGTAAATGATTCGTTACGTATTCTAAGATATGCAGCAAAAGAAATCACCTTAAAAGGAGTATACTTAAAAGCAGTAGACGCTAATCAAGATGGAAAATATAATGTAAAAGATTCGCTAAGAATTCTAAATTTTAAAGCGAATATTTCAGATATTTTACTATAAAAATTGTAACTTTTTCTATTCCAGTATGGTATAAAAAATAGTTACAAGGAAAGAAGGAAAAATGAAAAAGAAAAGTATAGTTTGGATTGTCTGTATCATGCTTCTTTTAGGAATGTTTGCAATACCGGTATATGCTATTCCTAATAATAATCCGGCATTAAAGGAATTAAAAAGTAATGTGGGAGAATTAAATCCTAAATTTGATTATCTTACAATAGACTACAGTATTGTAGTGCCAAGTGAAACAGAAAAGATAGAAATTACAGCAGTTCCGGAAGAAGAAACATCTACCGTAACAATAACAGGAAATGAAAATTTGGAGCTAGGCCTAAATACCATAGAGGTTCTGGTAACAGCCGAAGATGGAACTAGTAGAACTTATACCATTCGTGTAACAAGAGGAGATGTAGAAAAAGCAAATACCAACCTAAAGAGTTTGACAATAGGAGATTATAACTTGGTTCCAGAATTTAATAATGGAATTACAGAATATGTACTTCCTATTCCAAAAGATGTTACTTCTATAGAGGTAGAGGCTGTTCCGGAAAGCGATGGCGCGACGGTACAGATAGAAGGACAAGAAAACATTACTGGAAATGACCAAATGGTAACTGTACTTGTAACTGCCGAAGACGGCATTACCCAAAAACAATTTAACATTATTGTGACAAAAGGAGAAACGGAATCTGAGAAGTGGCAAGAAGAAGGACAAGTTGGAGAAAACACACAATCTACAGAGAAACCTAACTTTTGGTTTGCCAAATATATGGCATTTGCAATAATTGTAGTAATTGTACTTGTTATGCTGTTACGCATTATACAAGTAAAAAGGGCAAAACAAGAAAAGGTAAAGGAGAAGACAGATGACAAGAACTAAAGCAAGTATATTACTTATACTAATTACTTTTATACTGTATTTTTTGGTTGTTTCTTTTGGAAATATTAGTTCGGCAACAGAAAAAGATAAAATTGTAATTGCACTAGACCCAGGACATGGAGGTATACAACCAGGAGCTGTAAATGGAAGTTTACTAGAAAAAAATTTAACATTAAAGGTGGCAAATTACATAAAAGAATACTTAAGCGAATATGATAATGTAGAAGTAGGACTAACTCATAATGGACTACCAAGCAATCAGGAATTAGAAATATTTGATAGAGGCGTGTATGCAAGAAACATTAATGCGGATATGTTAATTAGTTTGCATTTTAACTCTAGCGATAGCAGTAGCCCTAACGGGGCAGAGGCTTATGTGACAGCCTGCAAAGCACTTCCTAAATATAATGAAAATTGTACGGCTCTTGCTAATAAAATATTAAATAATATTGCAAAACTAGGAATTAAAAATAACGGAGTAAAAACAAGAGTTATTACAGGTGATAAAACCGATATTTATTATCCAGGATGCCCAGCAGACTGGGATGGACCAATACGTTATGCTATGAGAGGTACCATGATTGACAATGGTGTAACATCGGTTTTGAAAGATGGTAAAAAGGTAAAAGTATCTGCAGACACCTCTGCAGATGTCAAAAATGGTGAAGGAGTACCAGGAATATTAATAGAGCATTGTTATATCAAAAGTGATGCAAAATACATTGATTCAGAGGAAGACATTAAAGCACTTGCAAAAGCAGATGCAGATGGAATTATAGAACACTTTGGATTAACAAAGGAAAAAGAAGTAACAGTACAAAAAGATGAAGAAGGTAAACTAGTACTAACAGGACCAGAAGTAGGAAAAGCAGAATTAATAAAAAATATTTCAGGGGCCACAGTAACCACACAAGATGGAAAAGCGGTAGAAGGAGATACTTTAGCAACAGGATATAAAGTAAAGGCAGGTAATAAAACCTACCAAGTAGTAAAACTGGGAGATGTGAATGGAGACGGCAAGGTTACGGTAAATGATTCACTTCGTATTTTACGATACTGTGCCAAAGAAGTAACTCTAGAAGGGGTCTTCCTACGAGCAGTTGATGCAAATAGAGATGGCAAATATACGGTAAACGATTCGT
>CAKNOI010000012.1 GCA_930990125.1 uncultured Clostridiaceae bacterium
TTTTTGTTTTAATAATTTATCTACTAGTTGCAAAATTAGTTCTGCGTTTGTCATATGTGCTTCCCCCTTTCCGTTCTTAGGTAAAGAACTGCCTTTTGACAAGAAAGGTTGATAACATATTACAATATTTTACAATAAAAAACAAGCGAACATAGCAAAAATTTACAATTGATTGCTAAATTGACGATATTTTTTCATTTGTGCAAATAACACCTCCTTTCTAGCTTATTGCCGAAAGGCTATTTTAATATACAAGACTATTCAACCAAATTTAGAAGTTTTTCAATAGCCATTTTAAAATAATACTTTAAATATCTTATAGCACTTTGCAGTAAAATTGCAATAAATTTAAATAGCAAATTTTGAAAAAATCAGAATGATACCTCCTAGTTTACAAAATTATGTAAATATGATACAATAAAAGAGTAAATTTTTTTTATACTCCATTTTACAGCATGGGGGTTGCAATAGATAAAAATATATTCTAGGAGGGAAAAGATCATGTTACAAACACTACTCTTTTTACTGGACGTTGCTATTATTGCTCTATTTCTTAGAGCAATGTATCGGAGAATATTGATGGCTCCCGTCAACAAGTTTGTGGAAAAGTCAACTCAGGCCATAGAAATGTCCAATGAGATTTTTACCTTATTAAAGTATAATAAGGAAGAGCAAACATACGTTGATATAGGTTTAAAAAGACATCGTATTGAGAAAGAAGGGTTCCTTATTCAAAAAGGATGCTATAGCCTTTGTGTGAAAGCTCCTCTTAATAAAGAAGAAATCTTACAAGATTTAGAGCTTATTTTACAAGATGCCATAAGCTCTGAGGAACAAACCCAAAATATAACAATAACAATGCCAAACATAAGAAACTTAGCAAAACAATTAGATAATTGTTACTACCAAGTAAGAAGATTAAAGTGGGAAAGCATGCAATGAAAAAAAAGATAATGCCATTCTTTGGCATTATCTTTTTGCCTAAAAGAGGAAGAAAACCTAGGGAAGAAAGAAAAAGAGAAACAATTTAACATAATGGATTGCAAAAAACACAAAAATGTAATATAATTGTAATGTAAGGTTTTTTTTTGCTTTATGGTCTGCAAAAAAAAGGCTTCCGTAAAGGGGAAAAAAAAGCCTCTGAAATATAGCAAAAAACTAGAAAATTTTGTTATTGACTTCACACAAAAAAGCTACTAAAATAAAAGTAATATAGTATGGGAGGAAAGGATTCTTATGAAGAGATTAAGAAAATCATTTTTAAGTATTAGTATCATTACTTTATTTCTTCTAATTTTTGCCGGAATAACACAAAGCTATGCTGCCATTGCAAACCCAGCTGTTCGCTATGGTGTTGTTAGTGTTAGACCAGATGCTGGTTATGGCTATTTAGTAAGTGGAAACGATAAAGTATGGAAGATTGTAGAATATAACAATGCAAGCAGTAACCCAGCTGTTATTGATTACAGTAAAACAATTTACTGCTTAAAGCAAGGTTTAGGATTTGGTTCAGGAGGAATAAGACCAAATCCAGAATACTATGATACCTACTTTGACATGAAAAAAGATTATGGAACAATGCCAGCAAACTACAAATCTATGTTACCAGAAAACTATAATGAAGTATTATGGTTATTAGATAACATTTATGTGGCAGACGGAACAGAATCTAGCAAGCAAGAAAGAGAAGCATTACTTGCAAAAGTATTTAGAGATGATTTAGAAGATGATATGTTGTATCCACCATTTACTATGGAAGATATTGTATTAACAGATAGTGACATGGATGTTGTACAACAGCTTGCTATTTGGTATTTTACTAACCCAGAAAACGATTATTTAGACAATAACATTAACTTGTATATTAGTCCAGACGAATTAGCACAACCAAATGAATTTAAAATACTTTCTGACAGAGAGTTTGACGATGAAGATGGATATATTCGTTTAGAACAAGCCAATAAATACTTTAGTTATTTAAAACGAGAAGCTGTTGCTAATGCAAGCAATTATGGAGATGGAGCAATACGTGAAGATAATAGAAGACCAATAGAACTTTCTAAAACAGGTATTGCTGTAAACAAACAAGGAAATAATTATATTATAGGACCATATAAAATAAATAAAATAACAGATGCTGACTATACATTAAATGCAACTTTCAAAGAAGGAAGTCAAGCAGGACAAACATTTACTGACTATACTTTATTAGATCAAAATCAGCAACCAACATCAAAAACAATTAATGAATTAGTAGGTGAGAACTTCTATATTTCTGTACCAGTAACAACAGATGTAGAAACAATAGTATTTACCATAAATGTAGAATACTATGTAAGAGAATTACAATATTGGACAGTAGGAGATGCACCTTCTACCAATCAACCACTTGTTATTGTAAAAAGAATCCAAAAGAATTATTCAGATTCTGTTTCTGTTACCCTTCCAAAAGAAGAACCAGAAAAAGTATTTGACTTATCATTAAGAAAATTTATTACAGCAGTAAATGATGAGGAATTAAGAGATGCTGAAGGAAATTTAATAAGAGAACCACAAGTAGATGTAAGTAAACTTAATACAACCGTAAATGGTACTTATATTACAACAGCAGATTATAATCATATCAAAACACCAGTATCTGTGAAAGCAGGAGATATTGTAACCTATACCATAAGAGTCTATAACGAAGGCGAAATGGCAGGTTATGCGAACGAAATTACAGACTATTTGCCACCAGAATTAGAATTTTTACCAGAGGATGCACTAAATAAAGCATATGGATGGCAACTAGACCCAAATGATCCTTCTAACAGAACAGTAAAAACAAATTACCTATCTAAAGAAACAGAGACTTCTTCAGGAGAGCATATTTTATTGCCATTTGAAAAACCAAATACAAAAGGATTAGTACAACTTACTTTAGATTATAAAGAGGTACAAATTCGATGCAGAGTAAAAACGAGTAATATAGTAAATCAAAAGATAACCAATATTGCAGAAATTACAGAATATAAAGATGCAGAAGGAAATCCAGCAATAGACAGAGATTCTACACAAGATAATGTAAACCTTCCACCAGATAGTGAATTGCCAAATTACAAAGATGATGAAATTAATAGTGGAATTCCTTACATACCGGGTCAGGAAGATGATGACGATTTTGAAAAATTAGTAATGCAAAGATTTGACTTATCTTTAAGAAAATTTATTACTTCTGTAAATGGGGAAGAACTAGTAAAAGAAGACGGAACCTATCTACGTGAACCAATAGTAGATGTAACACCATTAAAAGAAGGAACTAGTACAACGGCAATATATAATCATAGTAAAATTCCAGTAGGAGTAAGTATTGGAGACGAGGTAGTATATACCATAAGAGTATACAACGAAGGAGAGGTAGCAGGATATGCTAACGAAATAGTAGACCATTTACCACCAGAATTAGAATTTTTACCAGACGATGAGCTAAATAGGTCATATGGTTGGGAATTAGATGCAAACGATGCAACAGGAAGAACCATTAAAACAAAATATTTATCTTATGAAACAGACCAAGAAGAAAACCTAATAGACGCATTTGATAAAAACACAATGGACACCTTAGACTACAAAGAAGTAAAAGTGAAATGTAAAGTAAAAGATGTTCAAGAAACTGGAAAGAAAATAACAAACATAGCAGATATTACCGAATATAAAGACGAAGATGGAAACATCACAGTAGACATTGACTCTGATGCTGGAAATGTAGTATTACCAACAGACGATAATTTACCAAATTACAAAGATGACGAAATCAATAGTGGAGCAGACTATATTCCAGGACAAGAAGATGATGACGACTTTGAAAAACTAGTAATGAAGAAATTTGACTTAAGTTTAAGAAAATTCATTACTGCTGTAAATGGAGAAGAATTACAAAAAGAAGATGGAAGTTATTTACGTGCACCAATAGTAGATGTAACACCATTAGTAGAAGGAACAGGAACAACAGCAATTTATAACCATACTAAAATACCAGTAGGAGTACAAGTAGGAGACGAAGTAATCTACACTATAAGAGTATACAACGAAGGAGAAGTAGCAGGCTATGCAAATGAAATAGTAGATCATTTACCACCAGAACTAGAATTCTTACCAGATGATGAATTAAATAAACAATATGGATGGGAAATAGACGTAAATGATGAGACAGGAAGAACAGTAAGAACAAAATATCTATCCTATGAAAACGATGCAGAAAACAACAAAATAGATGCCTTTGATAAAGACACTATGACAACATTAGATTATAAAGATATTAAAATAAAATGTAGAGTAAGAACAACACAAGAAACAGGTAAAAAGATAACCAATATAGCAGACATTACAGAATATAAAGATGAAGCAGGAAAACCTGCTATTGACATTGATTCTGAACCAGACAATGTAGTGTTACCACCAGATACGGATCTACCAAATTACAAAGACGATGAAATAAACAGTGGAGCAGACTACATACCAGGACAAGAAGATGATGACGATTTTGAAAAACTAGTGATGAAAAAATTTGACTTAAGCCTAAGAAAATTCATCACTTCTGTTAATGGAGAAGAATTAGTAGATGAAAATGGAAAATACCTTCGTGAACCAGTAGTAGACGTAACACCACTTGTAGAAGGAACAGGAACAACAGCAATTTACAACCACACAAAAGTACCAGTAGGTGTAAAACCAGGGGACATTGTAGTATATACCATAAGAGTTTATAACGAAGGAGAAGTAGCAGGCTACGCAAATGAAATAGTAGACCATTTACCACCAGAGTTAGAATTTATTATCAACGATGACCTAAATGCAAGCTATGGATGGAAATTAGATCCAAATGATACTTCTTTAAGAACAATTCGTACCAGTATTTTATCTTACGAATATGATGAAGAAGAAAATTTAATAGACGGTTTTGACAAGGACACAATGGAAACATTAGATTACAAAGAAATTAAAGTAAAATGTAAAGTAAAAGATGTGCAAGAAACCGGAAAGAAAATAACCAACATAGCAGATATTACAGAGTACAAAGACGAAAGTGGAAATATTGCAACTGATATTGATTCTAAACCAGACAATGTAGTATTACCACCAGATAGCGACTTGCCAAACTACAAAGACGATGAAATCAATAGTGGAGCAGACTACATACCAGGCCAAGAAGATGACGACGATTTTGAAAAACTAAAAATGCAACAATTTGATTTAGCACTAAGAAAATTTATTACTAAAATAAACGATGGAGATGTAACTTCTAGAATTCCAGTAGTAGATGCAAGTAAATTATATACCTATGTGGATGGAAAACTAGTAACAACAGCAACTTATACTCATCCAAAAGATCCAATCTTAGTTTCTAGTGGAGATACAGTAGTATATACTATCCGCATTTATAATGAAGGAGATATTGCTGGATATGCATCTGAAATTATGGATGATATTCCAGAAGGATTAGAATTTTTACCAGAAAATGATACCAATATAACCTATCGTTGGAAAATGCTAAAAGAAGATGGAACAGAAACCGATAATCCAGAAGAAGCAGTAAAAATTACAACAGATTATCTATCCAAAGAACAAGAAAAAAATGAAGGAGACAATTTAATACCAGGATTTGATAAATCTACCATGACAGAACCTGCTTATAAGGACGTAAAAGTTGCATTTAAAGTAACAGAACCAAACTCTTCTGACCGTGTTATTATTAACACAGCAGAAATTACAGACGATACGGATGAAGACGGAAATCCAGTAGAAGATATTGATTCTACTCCAGACAACGAAAAACCAGAAGAAGACGATATCGATATTGAAAAAATAAAAGTAGTAGAATTTGACTTAGCATTAAGAAAATTTATTACTGCCGTAAATGATACAGAAATTACTGATAGAGTACCACAAGTAAACATTGCAGAAGATGGCACCATTTCATATTTGCATACCAAAGAACCAGTAGAAGTAGTAAATGGAAACCTAGTTACCTATACTTTACGTATTTATAACGAGGGAACCATGAATGGATATGCAAAAGAAATTAAAGACGATATTCCAGATGGATTAGAATTTGTACCAGATAATAGTGTAAACCAAGAATATCGTTGGAAGATGCTTGCAGAAGATGGAGAAACAGAAGTAACCGATGTAGAAGATGCAAAATACGTAGTAACCGATTATCTATCTAAAGAACAAGAAACCGTAGAAGGTGGAAACATGATACCAGCTTTTGATAGAGAAACCATGACTGAACCAGCATACAAAGATGTAAAAGTGGTATTTAAGGTAGTAGAACCAAATACTTCTGATAGAGTACTAATTAACACAGCAGAAATTACAGATGACTCTGATGAAGACGGAAACGACGTAGTAGATAAAGACTCTGTACCAGACAATGACAACCCAGAAGAAGACGACATTGATATTGAAAAAGTAAAAGTAAAATACTTTGACTTAGCACTTAAAAAATGGGTAACACAAGCCATTGTGACACAAGATGGTAAAACAACTGTAACAGAAACCGGTCATACCGGAGATGAAAACCCAGAACCAATTGTAAAAGTAGACTTACACCGTAACGACATAAACGATGTAACCGTTAAATTCAAATATAAAATAAAAGTAACAAACGAAGGCGAAATAGAAGGTTACGTAAAAGAAATAACAGACCATATTCCAGATGGACTACGCTTTGAAGCAGCAGATAATCCAAAATGGACCCAGGTAGATGACAAAACTATTACAACAGACCAGTTAAAAGATACCTTATTACAACCAGGAGAAAGTGCAACAGTAGAAGTTATCCTAACATGGATTAACGATGGAGATAATATGGGAGTTATGACCAATATTGCAGAAATTAGTGAAGATTACAATGATAGCAATACTCCAGATATTGACTCTACTCCAGGAAACGAAGTACCAGGAGAAGACGATATTGACGATGCACCAGTAATGCTTACTGTAGCAGCAGGTGAAGTGCCAAGTTACATTGGATTTGGAACTCTAATAGTAGCTATCTTAGCAGGAGGAATTTTCCTAATTAAAAAATACGTATTTGCTTAAAGCGATAGAAAAATAGATAGGAGATAACATCTTCTATCTATTTTTTGCAAAAAGGAAAATGGATTTCGTGTAAAATTTATTTACAATCCCAAAGGAGTATGATATAATTTCTCATAACTGGAATAGAGAGGTGTAAAACAAATGAACCAAATTCTAACAACAGCAAAAAAGCCAAAAAAAGGTCCGGCAGAAATTAAAACCATTGTCCTATTTTTTAGCATTTCTATCCTTTTATTTGGCATGTTCTTAGTAGGACATAGTGCCTATGCTATGTACCAATATAACAAAGAACAAGAGGAATTAAATAGAAAAGATATTTTAGCATTAGATATTACAAGAGATGGAAATATGCTTACCTTACATGTGAAAAATGAAAATACCATCGATAAAGTAGTTTATAATTGGAATAATACCGAAGACCATATTTTACTAGGAAAAGGACGTACTGAATTTTCAGAACAAATAGAACTACCATTAGGAAATAATGTGCTAAATATTAAAATATCCGATGTGACAGGAAGAACCAAAAACTATCAACAAAAATACGTCTTAAATGAAAGCGATATTACAGGACCAGAAATAGAACTTTTAATAGTAGGAGATAAAGTAAAAATAGTAGCAAGAGATGATGAACAATTATCCTATATCACATATCGTTGGAATGATGAACAAGAAACTACTATTACCCCAAGACCAGAATCACCAGCGCAAATAGAAACAGAAATAGACATTAAAAAAGGTTTAAATACCCTTACCGTAATTGCAGTAGATAACCACAATAATACAGAAGAGAAAACACAAGACTTTGAGGGAGTAACCAAACCAATCTTGCAACTTACCAAAGAAGGAAACTATTTAGTAATTACAGCATCAGATGAAGATGATGGATTAGATAGAGTAGAATATACCATTAATGGACAAAAATACTTAATTCCACTAAAATATAATGAAAAAACCGTAACCTATAAACAAGAACTACAATCTGGTGAAAATCCATTTACCATTGATGTATACAACAAAAATGGAGATGTGACAAATCAGTATGGAACTTGTCCAAATTAGAAAAAAGCATACCTTGTGTCATTTTCACACAAGGTATTTGCTGACAAAAAAGATAGAAAGGACAAACATGGATACAAACGAAATTTTAGAATTATTTTTATACTTTATTATTTACTCTTTTTTAGGATGGGTCTTAGAATCTGTATGTAAAACCATATGGGAAAAGAAATTTGTAAATAGTGGCTTTTTACATGGGCCATTTTGCCCTATTTATGGTGCTGGAGCCATTATTATGATAGTATTCTTATCCCATTTTAAAGATAATATTTTACTACTATTTTTAGTAGCCTTTGTTGTGTTAACCCTATGGGAATACATAGTAGGAGTACTATTAGAAAAACTATTTTCTACACGCTACTGGGATTACTCTAACAATCGATTTAACTTTCAAGGAAGAATTTGTCTGTTAAACTCTTTTTATTGGGGTGTGTTAGGAGTAGTATTCACCCTAGGAATTCATCCTTTTGTAGCATCAAAAGTGGAGTTGATACCACAAAACATATTGCTATATAGTAATATTTTGCTATATGCCTATCTACTAGTAGACACCATAGCCAGTGTGGTAAAAGTAAAGAATATCGATGTAAAATTAAAAACGATTACCGAACTAGGAGAAAACTTAAAAGAAAAGCTAGAGGAACTAAAAAATATTGGAGAAAGCTCTACCAAGGGAATTCATAAAGAACACATCCAGGAAAAAATAGAAGAACTTAAAATAAAGCAAAATCGATTAATTCGTAAACTATACAAACACACACTACGATTAAAGAAAGCATTCCCAACAATGAAATCAGAAAAAATTACAGAATTTTTAAACCAAAAAATAGATTTCTCTACCATAGAGAAAAAAGCAAAAGAGTATAAACAAAAAAGAAAACAAGCCAAGAAAAAGGAACAATAAAAACAAAGGAGAACTATATGTTACAGGAGATTTATATTGTAGATAATGATGCAAAAGGGGTAAAAGAACTAAAAAGACTATTTGAAAATGAAAAGGAATTTATTTTTCGCAATGTAAAAACACAAAATTTAGAAGTGGCATTAAAAAATATTCCATCTCTAATTATTATCAACGAAGATACCATTGATGAAAACATAATAGATGTATGTAAAAAGATAAGAGAAAATGAAGACAATAGCATTACTCCTATTATTGTAGCATCTTCAAACATGGAAAAACAACATCGTATAGACATTCTAAAGCTAAATATTGAATATTATTTGTTAAAACCAGTAGATGAAAAATACTTATATTATACAATAAAAAATATCATCCGACTCATTTATACCAATCGTAAAGTAAGCCCACTTACCGGACTTCCAGGAAATGTACAAATACAAGCAGAACTCAAAAAACACTTATTAAAAAAGGAAGAATTTACTGTACTATATTTTGATTTAGACAATTTTAAAGCATATAACGATGTATATGGTTTTTTACGAGGAGACGAGATTATAAAATTTACAGCAAGAACCATTTTAAATAATATTCACCAAGCAAATTGCGAAGAAGCCTTTGTAGGCCACATAGGAGGAGACGACTTTGTAGCCATTATCCAATCAAAAGAATACGAAACCATCTGCCAAAACATCATAAACGAATTTGATACTGGAATTTTAAAATACTTTACCGAAACAGATAAAGAAAGAGGCTATGTAGAATGTGCCAATAGAAAAGGTATTATAGAACAATACCCACTAACCTCTATTTCTATAGGAGTAGTCGTAGCCGATAAAAACAGATTTGCCAACATACTAGAAATTGGTGAAGTAGGAGCAGCTGTAAAACATGTAGCAAAAGTATCCATGGGAAGTACCTATGCGATAGACAGAAGAAAAAATTAAACACTTTGTGTTGAAGAGGGTGTCCTGAAATAGGAGCTCAAGAAACAAAAAATCCAGCTCGATAAGAGTTGGATTTTTTGTTTTAAAAACTCTGTTATATTTTTTGAGATAGCCATAGCATCCGGACTAGACAGCAGAGACAGAATAGTAGTAGGTATTGTAGAACTAGTAATAGCTATCACCATAGGCATGTTAGTAAGTTATCGCAAGAAGAACAAAAAGAAATAAAAGGGTAATATAGTAAAAAGAGGATTCCTAAATAAAGGATATCCTCTTTTTGGTAAAAATAGCTAATTTACTAGTTGCTATTTCAGAGGATTTATGATTTAATGTAAATAGAAGGAGGAGTACGTATGACAAATAAAATTGATACTATCATAAATAAATTTGTTACAGAAGTGTCTAATTTAATAGGAAATAGACTAAAAAAAGTCATATTATATGGTTCTTATGCAAGAGGAGACTATAATGTAAATTCTGACTTAGATATCATGATACTGACTGACTTTACGGAAGAAGAACTGGTAGAATATAGAATGAAAATACGAGATATTGCTTGTGATATAGAACTAGAAAATGATATCGTAATTTCTCCAGTTGTCAGAAACCTTGAAAAATATAATGAGAGAATTAATGTGATACCATTTTATACAAATGTTCAAAAAGAAGGAGTGGTAATACGTGGCTGAAGAAATTACAGTAAGTGGATTTGCCAAATATCGATTAGAAAGAGCAAAACAAGATTTATCGGATGCAGAATTTAGTTATAAAAATAGAAGATACTTAAATGCAAACAATAGAGCATACTATGCTATCTTTCATGCAATTAAAGCCGTACTTGCTTTAGAAAGAGTTGATTTTAAGAGACATAAAGATGTTTTAGCCTATTTTAATCAACACTATATTAAAACAGAAAAGTTTCCTAAAATGATAGGTAAAAAAATAAGCCAAGCAAGCAAAGTAAGAGAAGATAGCGATTATGATGACGAATTTATTCCAACAGATGAAGAAACAAGATTACAAATAGTTACCGCAAGGGAATTAATTGAATTAGTAGAAAATTACTTAAAAGAGAAATCTACTCCAAACCAATAATTTTTACATAAAGTCCAAGCACCTCTACATATACTTAAGTAAAAGTATATGCAAGAGGTGTTTTTATGGTTATCTTAAGAAAAAAGCGAATGATAGCACTATCTGTTCTGCTTTTATTTTGCTTATCTGTTGGACTATTATTTTCTAGCCAAAAGAAAGAAGATACTGTTTCTACGGTTTCGCTTCCAGTTAGCAACAAAACGATTATTTTAGATGCAGGGCATGGAGTACCAGATGAAGGGGCACAAAGCAGTAATGGTACAACAGAAGCCCAAACGAATTTGAAAATTGTATTAAAACTACAAAACTTGTTAGAACAAAGTGGAGCAGAGGTATTATTAACGAGGTCAGACGAAAATGCTATTTATGACTTAGATAGTGATACCTTAAAACAAAAGAAAATATCTGACATCCATAACCGTGTAAAAATAGGAAACGAAAACAGTGCGGATATTTTTGTATCTATACACTTAAATAAAATTCTACAAGAACAATATTGGGGCTGGCAATGTTTTTATCAAGAGGGAAAAGAACAAAGTATTCAGCTTGCGAAATCTATCCAAACAAACCTAAATGAGGCTATTCAAAAAGAAAATAAAAGAGTAGCCATGAAGTTAGACAATGTTTATATTATGAAACATGTAGAAATCCCTACTTCTATTGTAGAATGTGGCTTCTTATCCAATAAAGAAGAAGAACAACTACTCTTACAAGACGAATACCAAGACAAACTAGCATGGGGAATTTATACCGGCATTATGGACTATTTTTATGAAAGAGAAAAAAATTAAAAGAAAGTTTTAAGTCTAAAACTTTCTTTTTTCATGGAGCAAAATTCTAAAATTTCCTACGGATACCAATAATAGAAGGAAAAAGAAACTAAGAAAAAGCCTGGAAAATGTAACAAGAATGTAAACAAAATGATAAAATTCGAAGGAAAAACTCACAAAAGGTCTATCCGTATAAAAGTGGAAAATATGGTTTGTAATAATCCGTCCAATTGGTAAAACCTACTATTTACCTATATTTTAAAAAGTGCTACCATAAAATAGAATAGATAGCAAAAGGAGTAGGAGATTATGATGAAGAAAAAGATAATTTGTATTTTTATCATTTTTGCAATTGCATGTAACTTCCTTTTACCAATAGTAAGTGTTGGCGCAGAAACAACCAAAGAGCAAACTAACAAAAGCAAGACTACCAATGAAGTAGAAACAACGCAAAAGAGAGAGACAACACAAAAGGAAGAAACAAAACAAGCAAATAGTCAGACTGAAACAGTAAAACAAGAAGAGGAAAAAGTAGAAGAGTCTAAAAAAGAGGAAACAAACAAACAGACTTCTAATGCTATTTTAACGTCTTCTGAATATTTAGTATCTGAGCTATATCATTTTGTTGCTAGAATTTTGCCAGGCACTCCAGTAAAGAATTTTAAAGAAAATTTAGATGGAGAAGTAAGCAAACTACATGTATATAGTAAAGACGGAAAAGAAGAAATTACTTCAGGAAACGTTAGTACACAAATGCAAGTAAAGCAAGATAATAATCCTACTACTTATGATTTAAGCGTTATAGGGGATATTAATGGAGATGGACAAGCAAATCAAATTGACTTGAATTTGCTTATTAAACATATTATCGGATTAAAGGGGAAAGAGTTAACCGGCATCTATTATAGAGCAGGAGATTTAACAGGAGATAGCCTAGTAGACCAAAGAGATATTAATGTTATTATTCGCTACATTGTATTTGGAGAGTTGGACATTCCAGAAATAGAAAGACCAAAAACTCCAACAATCACTGTAGTATCCGGAGAAAAAGTAGGAGAAAACTATGTAAGTGGTGTAACCTTAAAAATTACATCCAATGAAAAAGATAGTGTTAAAACAACCTACCTTGTTTCTGGTTCTGAAACAAAAGAAGAAACAGAAATTCCAAAAGATGGAGTTCTTACCTTTACTAAAAAAGGAATGTACCAAATCCTTGCTTATACCTATTCAAAAGATGGCGTAAAATCTATGCCAGCTAAAATAAATATTAATATACAAAACGGAGGACCAAATATTACTTTTGCACCAAATGGAAACACGACATGGAAAACCAAACAAACCACCAAAGTAACAATAGAAGATGTAGGAACAGGAATTAAAGCAGATTCTTTAAAATATGCATGGGTACAAGGAGATAAAAAACTTACTGCAGAAGAAATTACTACTCCATTTAAGAGTGGACAAGATATAAGCCTAGAAAAGGGAACCGGTAATGATTGGCATCTTTGGATTTTAGCAGAAGATGAAAGAGGAAACCAAAACATTATGGTATCCGAAAGTTTTTATTTGGATAATACAGACCCAGAAGCAGGAACAGTAGTACTTACCCAAAATTCACCAGATGGCAAAGAATATAAAGAAAATACCATTACAAGCCAAAACGTATATGTAAAATTAGTAAATGGAACAGATGTAGGAAGCGGTCATAAGAAAACAACCTATGAGGTAACAGGAGCAAATACCGTACCAGCAGGTACAACAAAAGATGCGGTATTAACCAAAGAAGGTACTAGTAAATTAGTAGTAACAACAGAAGATAATGCTGGAAATGTTACCACAAGAACCTATACAATAAAAATTAGTAAATCTGCATTAGAAGCTAGCATTTTAACAGAAAAAGAACTAACCAATGCAGAAACAATTTCCTACACCATTGTATTTAACAAAAATGTAGTAGGATTTACAAAAGAAGACATACAAATAGAAAACGGAACTCTACAAACATTTAAGCAAGAAGATGAAACAACCTTTACTATTACAGTAGCAACCGAAGAAAAACAAAGCAATGTACAAGTTGTTACAATACAAGAGGGTTCTTGCAAAGATGAAATAGGAAATAGCAACAAAAAAATAACAACATCTGTAACAGTAGATAGAGTAAAACCAACGGCTACCATAACACCAAATGATGGAACAATAGCAAGAAATCATACTGTTACCGTAAGTCTTTCTGATGCAGGAGCAGGACTTTCTGAACAAAATAGTTATCAATACTATGTATCTACGAAAGAAGACGCTCTAGAAGGAGGAGCTTGGACAGATTATGAGCCAGGAAAAGCCTTTACCGTAGGGGAAGGATTAACCGGTACCTATTATATTCATTTGAAAACCATTTCCGATAAAGCAGGAAATACATTAGATGCAGTAAGTAAAGCCTATATTTTTGATAATACAGCACCACAAGTAACTTTTGCAGAAAACGGAAATACGGCATGGCAAAAAAATCATGGAACAGCTGTAACAGTAGAGGATAAAGGAGGAAGCACCTTAGATGTCAACTCTCTAAAATACATGTGGTCTGACAATACCCTTCCACCAGCAGAAAATAGTTTTACACAAACTTTCCAAAACGGACAAGAAATAAAGAAATCCAATGGAAGTAGTTCAAACTATTATTTATGGATTTTAGCAAAAGATACATTAGGAAATACACAAATTACAAGAAGTAATGGGTTTGCCATAGATAACACAGCACCAACAGCAGGAACAGTTGTATTAACCAAAGAAAATGCAGAAGGGGAACAATATGTGGAAAACACAGTTACAAACCAAAGCATTTATGTGGTATTACAAGACGGAACAGACTTAGACAGCGGACATAGTAAAACAACTTATGAAGTAACAGGAGCAAATACCGTACCAGCAGGTACAACAGAACCTACGTTATTAGCAAATGAAGGACACAGTACCATTGTTGTTACAACAGTAGATAAGGTAGGAAATACATCTACTAGAAGTTATACGGTAAAAATAGATAAAGTATTGCCAGTAGCAAGTGTTACAACATTTATTGCAAGTCCTACTAGTTCAGAAAAAATACTATACACTATCAACTTTACAAAACCAGTAAATGGATTTACAGCAGACGACATTACAGTAATAAATGGTGTAAAAGGAATTTTAAGCAAGATAAGTGATAGCCAATACCAACTAGAAGTAGGAACCAGTGCAAACCAACATAACATACAAGAAGTGCAAATACCAGCAGGAGTATGCCATGACATGGCAGGAAACCCAAATACAGAAACAAGCTATAAACTAGAAATAGATAGAGTTGCACCAACAATATCTGTAACACCATATGGAAGTACGAATGCACAAAGAGCAGAAGTAACGATTACTGTAGGAGATGTAGGAAGTGGATTAATAGAAACAAATATCTACCAATACTATGTTTCTACCAGTCCAACAGAAACAGTAGGAGGAAACTGGATTGCCTATGAAAGTGGTGTTCCATTTGAAATAGGAGAAGGAATCACAGGAACAGTATATATTCACATAAGAGGAATTATGGATAAAGCAGGAAACGCTGCCGAAGAAGTAATTACAAGTGCTTTTATCTTTAGTAATGATGGGCCAACAGTGCAATTTGTAACCAATGGAAGTACAACATGGGCACAATCTCATTCTACAGTAGTAAATGTAATACAAGCAGGAGCAGCAGTAGATGCGTCTAGTTTAAAATATGTATGGACACAAAGTACTACTCCTCCAAATGTTACCAACTTTGTAGATAGCTTTACAAGTGGAGATACCATTACCTTAGATAAAGTAACCGGAAACAATTGGTACTTATGGGTGATAGCGCAAGATACGTTAGGTAACATGACTTTTACCAGAAGTGAAGCATTTTACCTAGATAATGAGGCACCTGTTGCAGGTACTATGATTATGAAAGAGGAAAACGCACAAGGACCAGAGTATAAAGCAGAAGATGTAACAGATAAAGATTTGTACATAGAATTAGCAGCAGGACAAGAAAATGAAAGTGGAATTAAGTCTAATAGCTATGAGGTAACAGGAGCAAACACTGTACCAGCAGGTACAACAGAGCCTACGATATTAAGAAACAAAGGAACCAGTGTTATTACGGTAACAACAGTAGATTTAGCAGGAAATACTTCTGTAAGAACGTATACTATTTACCAAGATAAAACAGGACCAACTATTGAGTTTGTAACAAATGGAAATAGTGGATGGAGTCAAGAACAAAGTACGGTTGTTATTGTAGAAGATGCAGGAGGAAGTGCCGTAGATGCAGCAAGTCTAAAATATGTATGGACACATTCTACTACTCAGCCAAGTGAAGATGAATTTATTCACACATTCTCTAATGGTTCTGAAGTATTAAATGAAGACGGAGAAACCGGAAATAATTGGTACTTGTGGGTATGGGCAAAAGACTTGCTAGGAAATGAAACCATAGCAAGAAGTAATTCATTCTATATTGATAATACACCACCAGAAATTCATGAAGTAGATGCAAGTATTAAAACAGATACAGCAGTCTATATCCAAGTAACAGACATTACCGATGTGGGAATTGGAAAAGTAGGAATGATGTATCAATACTATTGTAGTGCAACAGATGAATGGTCTAGCTGGACGGTTTCATCAGAATATATTATAGGTGAGTTAGAACCAGATACAACCTATACCTTTAAGGTAAGAGCAAAGGACGCAGCAGATAACGAATCCGAAGAGTTCGAGTTTGAAGTAACAACCGAACCAAAACAAGGAAATTAGGAATAAGGAGGTAAGAAAAAATGAAAAAGAAAATAATAGCAGGAATTATCTTTATCCTACTAGTAACCAGTAGTATGCTGGTACAAGCAGCTACCGCCCTTACTTCTGATGTATTTCTCATTTCCGACTTAAATAAAACAATTTCTAGAATTCCACCTAAAGTTAGTATAACAGATTTTAAAAATCAGTTTTCACAAAAAGCGGAAAACATTCATGTGTATACCGATGAAAAGAAAACAAAAGAAGTAACAGAAGGGTATGTAGCAACTAATATGGTATTTACCTACGAAGGAAGCGAAGACCTATATAAAATAAGTGTAATAGGGGATTTAAATAGTGATGGAATTTCCAATCAAATTGAACTAAACCGTATTATTAAATGTGTTATCGGAATGAAAGGTTATGAACTAGAAGGCTTAAATAAGCTTTCTGGTGACATTACCGGAGATAGTCTCATTGACCAAAGAGATGTATCTGCTCTTATTAAATATATTGTATTTGGAACCTTAGATGTAGGAGACATCTTAAGACCAGTAGCGCCAAGTATTGAAGTAATAAAAGGAGAATCCAATACCGAAAATTATTATTTAAGTGATGTAACAGTAAAAATTACAGAAAATACTTCAACTGGTGTAGAAAATCTAAAAACCATGTACCAAGTATCCGGAGCAGAAACAGTACCAGAAACAGAACTAAAAAGTGGAACAACCTTAACATTTACAAAAGAAGGAACCTATACGATTACCGCATATACCTATTCAAAAGAAGGTACAAAATCTTCTGTAACAACTGTAACCTTTACGATTAACAAAACAGCACCAAAACCAGGAGATTTAATTGCAAAATTAAATAATGAATCTGGAAACGATTATGTAGAAGGAAGTTATACCAATCAAAATGTATACATTGCATTAAAAACACCAGAAAAAGGATTAGAGGTAAGCTATGAAGTAACAGGAAGCAATGTAGTAGAAAAAGGTAGAAAAGAGCCAATTGTACTTACCAAAGAGGGAACAAGTACGGTCATTATTACTACAAAAAATGAAGCCGGTAATATAACAACTTCTAAATTTGTAGTAAATATTGATAAAAGAGCACCAGCAAAACCTACCCTAAAAGTATCCGGAGAAAAGTTATTAAAGGATAGCCAGTGGTACACAGGAGATGTAACACTTACCATAACTGCCGGAAAAGATGTTGGTATTGCAGGAGCAGAACAAGTATCTTATGTAATAACAGGAGATGCAGAAGTAGCAGAATCTACTTTAAAAACAGGACAAAGTATTACGATACAAAATGAGGGAACCTATACAGTACGCACCTATACCATAGATAAAGCAGGAAATAAATCTGATGCAGAAACTGTTGTGATTAAAATAGATAAAACCAATCCAACAGTAGGTAATCTAGAAATGAAATTAGGAGACAATAAAGGTGCTACTTATACCAACAATTCTTGGACAAACCAATCTGTATGGATGGCTATTTCTGATAATGGTAAAGATAATCAAAGTGGAGTTTTAAAAACAACCTATTCTATTACCGGACCAAAAGAAACAAAAGATACCAATAAAGAAACCACAATAGAAGAACAAGGAACCTATACGGTAACCCTAACAACCATGGATAATGCAGGAAGAAAAACAAGTAAAACCTATACCGTAAAAATAGATAAACAAGCTCCAGAAAAAACACAAGTACAAGTAGTAGAAGGAAATAAATCCGATTCTACCAATGAATGGTATATTAGTAATGTATTATTACAAGTATTGCCAGTAGGACTAGAAGATGGAGGTTCTCCAATTGTACGAACCACCTATAAAATGTCAGGACCAATTAGTCGTGACGAAGTAGATATTACAGCAGAAGAAAGAATTGAATTGCTAGAAGATGGTGTCTATAACATTACCGCCTATAGTTATGACCAAGCAGGAAATAAATCTGCAGGAACTGTAGTGACTATAAAAAGAGATGCTACAGCACCAGAAACGGCTGAGTTAGTAGTAGGAACGAAAACAGGAACCAGCTATAACTTATCTGCAAAAGGTGCAGATGCTACCTCTAAAGTAAGATCATATCAATTTTATATTGATGGAAAACTATATAATGAAATAGAAAACTATAGTGAAACCGTAGATTATGTAGCACAAAGACAAGAATCTAGAGAACACGAATGTTATTTAGTAGTAGAAGATTACGCAGGAAACAAATCTACCTCTGATGTAATTAAAGTAAAACCAGGAAGATTAAACTACGAAGATATTGCTTATGTAGAGTTACAAGTAGATAACTTTGCTATGACAAGAGGAGGAAGTCCAGTAAATGGAGGAGCAACATACTTAATTTCTGATACAAGTAGCAGTAATGCAAGTAAATACATACAAGTAACAGGAAATATGGCAGGAACCAAAGCTACATTAACAGGTAGTGTTCACATTGTAAGAAAAGATGGAACCATTGCAGAATCTTTTGAATACTTCCCAGAAGATTTACAAATCAAAGTTTCCCACTACATTTATGGAAGTGGTACTACATGGAAACATAATACCAATGCCACCTTCTTTGGAACAGTTATCTGTAATGGAGGAGTAGCAGAAGGAACCACTACAACCAATACCATTGCATTAGGAACAAATGCAGATAACAATAATAACTTTATAGTAGAAGATGAAATACAAGAAGGAACACAAACCTATACAAGAGCTATTGTAGAAACCGTAACAAGTGGTGGACAAAATCTAAACTTTAAAATTAGTAGCAAAATTTTATAATAAGAAAGGAGAAGGAAAATGAAAATAGGAAAAAAGATACTAGCTATACTTTGTATCTTAACACTATTGCAAATTTGGAATATCATTCCGTTACTTTTGGAAAGTCAAGCGGTAGAGGATGTAACATTGTCTTTAGTTCCTTCTCCCGATATTGATATTGCACTGGCAAAAGCAAAAACAGGAGTGGACTTAACCAATTTTGAAGCAGACTTAAGAAATGCTTTAGAGCAAAAAGGAGTCGATACCGATAAAGTAAACATTACCGCAATAGAAACACAAAAGGTAAACATTCAAGATGCTTTTGCATGGAAAACAGACGTAAACTATACCGTTGGTAGTATCCAATTGATTAATGGTGGTAGAGATGTCGTAATGCGAGGAAATCCAAGTAATCCAGGAAAAAATGCTATTTGGATTGTACCAGATAACGACCTAGACCAAGAATTTACCTTTAGCTATAATATCGATTTTGGAGATAGCTTTAATGCCGCAGGAATGTTACTTCGTGTAAAAGAACAGGGAAATGTATTAACAGGATATATGTTAAGTTTCAACAATACAAGAGGATGGCAACAAGCAGCAGGAGCAAATGGTGCCATCTGGGAATTTACCTATTATAGAGGTCAAAATAGTAGTAATATTATTAAAACTTTAAAAAGACCATTAACCATCAATAAATCTGGAAATTTAACAGTAAAAGCAACCAGCACAGAAATTATTGTTTCTGGTGGAGGCATGGGAGCTCCTGTAGAATACACGCTAGAAAAAGAGATGGGAACTGGATTTGGATTTTTCTCTGACCACTATAGCCATGGTTGTTCTAGTATTGGTAGTTTTACCTTACGAGGTATTAACTTAAAAACAGAAAATGCCAAAAAATTAGAAGAAGTAGTAAGAGAAACAGACTGGAGAGAAGATTCTATTAAAGCCATTGTACACGTAGATGATAGAGAAAACGAACAATTAAATAATCCAAACTCTTTAGGAGAATTATTAACCAGAGTAATTAATGATGAAATTCATTTCGTACAATGGGGTAAAGATGTCAATAAAGAGCAAGCAGAACACTTTGTGGCTGCCAATAATAACAATGGTACCTATATGGACAATAGCAATTATTGGGATTGTATTGAAAAAACAGCACAATATATTAAAGATTTAATTGATGCTAAGGAGTCGTCGCAGTACGTCATATTAAATGAAACCATGAATGTTACATCACAGCCAAGTGATATTATGTCCAATACAGAAACTGAAGAATATCCAAATGGTAGATGGAAAATTATTCACGATTGTGAATATTATGAAAACAATTTAGGTATTTTCCAAAAATCCGGAAAATACATACCAGATATGCTAACTTCCTTTAACAAAACAGGTAGGTACGAAGTTTTCTTTGAAGACCGTAATGTAAACCCAACCTATATTTATGTACATCGTAAGCCAATTGCAGAAATTGAAGTAGAACGTGATGGAAATAGTATAAATTTAATTAGTTTGGGGTATGATTTGGATAACTATTCCAACAATCGAGGAATTAAAGAAGAAGAATGGAGCTGGCGAAAAGTTGGAGAAACCGTGTGGCATGAAGGAAAACTAACCGACATTACCGATGGAAACGACTTTTTAGTACAGTTACGTGTAAAAGATTTCCAAGATGTTTGGAGTGCACCAGTAAGTAAATATATTACCAAAAGCAATGTACTTCCTATTGCTTCTTATAAAGTAAAAAATAGAAATACCTCTATTTATGAAACATTTGAAGTAGTAGACGGTTCTTACGACCCATATGGAGGAACCATTGTAAACCATGTATGGGAACTATATAACGAAAGCGGAAGCTTAATTTACACAGGAAATATTCCACCAAGTAGTTTTAAAAACTATGGAATTGGAAAATATACGATGTATTTAACCGTAACCAATGATAGAGGAATGGTGTCTGAACGATTTGCAAGAAGTTTCTTTATCATACCGGATGATGAGGCACCAGAAAGTATGATCACACCAACCAGCTGTGATTGGACAACCTCTATTACAGTATCAGTAAGTTTTACCGATAGGTTAGGAAGCGGATTTAAACATTACGAATATGCTATTACAGAAAGTGAAGAAGAACCAACCGAGTGGAGTACCATTAGTAGTAAACAAACCGATACCATAACCATTAACCAAGAAGGCATTTTGTACTTACATATTCGTGCAACAGATAATGCAGGAAATGTCAGTGAAGACAGGGTAGAAGGACCATATAAAATAGATAGAAGCGGACCTACACCAACTCTTTCTTATCATCCTACCGAATGGGTAAATGATAAAGTATATATTCATTGGGAATTTGTAGACGATAAATGCGGATACAAGCAAGTACGTTTGCCAGATGGCACCGTAACAACAGAGTCTTCTGGAGATTATTTAGTTACCAATAACGATACGTATACTTTTGTAGCATACGATAATTTGGATAACAGTAGTACGGTAAGCCAAACAATTACTAATATTGACAAAACACCACCAGAAGGAACGCTTACCCAAGACCCAACAGAGTGGACTACTGGAAATGTAACAATTCATTGGTCCATGACAGATACGCAAAGTGGGTTTCAAAAAATTCTATTACCAAATTCTTTAACATCTTACCAAGCAGAGGGAGATTATGTAGCAGAAGAAAGCGGAAGTTACACCTTTCTTGCTTATGATAATGTAGGAAATGAAGGAATATTTACGATAGAAATAACCAATATTGATAAACTTCCACCTACTTTAGAAGTAACTCCAGATACAACTAGATGGACAAATGGAGATGTAAACTTACATTGGAAAGCAGTAGATACCCAAAGTGGTTTAAGAGAAGTAGTACTTCCAGATTCTACATTAACAAAAGAAGAAGAAGGGGATTATGTAGCTACCAAAAATGGAGAATATACTTTTCTTGCTTACGATAACTTAGGAAACAACAGCATGGTAACTTATGAAGTGACAAATATCGACAAAATTCCACCTACTTTACAATTAGAACAAGTGGGAAGTGATATTTGTTGGGAAATGTACGATACCTTAAGTGGTATACGAGAACTAGTATTACCAAATGGAGAAAAGAGCATTGATGCAAAAGGAAAATATCCAATTACTAAAAACGGAGTTTATACGTTTATTGCATACGATAATGTAGGAAATGAACGTAGACTAAACTTAGTAATCGATGATCAAGAACCAAAAGAAATACAAGTAGAAATTACTAAAGAAACAGAAAATATGGTAACCGATACCATAAATCTAAACTGGAAAATTTTAGACGAAGGAAATGGATTTAGCCAAATAGTGTTACCAGACGGAACCTATTCCGAAGCAAAAGAAGGAAGCTATGTAGTAACAGAAAATGGAGATTATACTTTCCTAGTATACGATGTTTGCGGAAGAGTAAAACAAATAACAATACGAGTAGAAAATATCCAAAATAAAGTAGCTACTACATTACAAGCAACCAATATACAAGAAACAGAAGAAACAGATATGCAAAAGCCAAGTATAAGCTTAAGTGTAGATGAAAAACACAAAAATCAAATTCATTGGAGAGCAGAAGATACAGGTAGTGGTGTCTATAAAGTAGTATTGCCAAACGGAGAAGCTACCGTAGATTTAGAAGGAACATACACAGTTCCTAAAACAGGTATGTACACTTTTTCTGTGGTAGATAAGGCAGGAAATACGGTAAAACAAAATATTCATATAAATACAGAAATATTTTTAGAAAAAAGCTTGTACAAAATGACATTTATGATATAATAAAAATGGAAAAATTAGTACATACTAAAGAAGATGAAAAAAACAAAAAGAGATGAAAGGATTTGAGAAACATGAACAAATTTTTAAGAGCAGGAAGTAGCTTACTACTTGCCGTAACCTTAATAATGGGAGGAAATATGGCACATGCAGCAGAGCCAGCAAATAATGCAGGGGCAAATGCTACTGCCAATACCACTACAAATACAACAAATACAACAACAGATACTGCTGCAGATTATAGTTTCAAGTTTAATGTTACAGCAAATACTAGTACATTAAAACCAGGAGACGAAGTAACCATTACATTAGGAGTATCTAACATTAATGTAGGAGAAAATGGTATTAATACTTTACAAGGAGTATTATCTTATGATGATGCAGTATTTGAAAAAGTAACCAGTAGTGATATTTCTAGTCAAAATAACTGGACTATTACGTACAACGACGAAGAAACAGATAGACAAGGTACCTTTTTAGCTGTTATCCTATCTGGTGGTGTAAAAGAAACCCAAACCATAGGAACAATCAAATTAAAGGTAAAAGAAAATATCACTGCAAAATCTACACAAATCAAATTTACCCAAATTACCTCTAGTGAGGGAACTACTTTGGTAAACGAAACAGATAAAACTATTTCTCTTTCTATCCAAAGTGGAAATACAACAGGAAATACAAATACTACAACCAATACCAATACAGGAGGAACTGTAGTAAAACCATCTAATACCACTGCAGATAAAAACTTACCAAAAACAGGTTCTATAGATGTTTATTTTGCAGTAGCAGCTACCGTATTAGTAGTAGCAGGTATTGTAGCTTATATCAATTATAGAAAAAATAATACCAATAAATAAGAAAATAAAAATTAAAAATAAAAAGGAAAGGATTGTACATTCTTTCCTTTTTTGCATGTCTTGCATAAAATTGTTAAAGAAGGGAAAAACTAATCTTAAAAAGAAAGTGAAAACACTTAAATTTTAAGGAGTGAGTACCCAAATGGAACGAATTTTAAATAGAAAAGGAACGGTATTAGAAAAAAGACAATTAGAAAATTATTTAGAAAAAATAGCAGCAGAGCATATTTTAACAGAATATTCCGATAAGGACACTTACCCTATTCCTAGAGTAATAGAAAACTTAGAAGTAATAGAAGAAGTATACCAAATGTTAAATGAACATGTAAAATTGCAAATACCAATTCATCCAGCAGGAGAGTGGATATTAGACAATTTCTATTTAATAGAAGAAACAGCCAAAACCATTGTAAAAAACTTAGATAAAAAGAAGTATGTTAATTTTATAGGATTAGCGGAAGGACCTTATCATGGATTTGCTAGAGTATATGTAGTTTCTTCCGAAATTGTTGCCTACACCGAAGGAAAAATAGAAGACAACACATTAGTAGACCTATTAATGAGCTATCAAAAAAAGAAAGCATTTAGTATGGAAGAAATTTGGAATATTAGCACCTTTCTTCAAATTTCTTTATTAGAAAATATAAGGTATGTATGTGAAAAAATTTATAGTAGTCAAATGCAAAAATATCGTGTAGAAAATATTTTGGAAAGATTAGTAGAAAACAAAGAAAAAGAAGAACTACGATTTCAAAATGTTCCAGCATATCGCTCCAGAGTTTCTGGTTATACAGACAAATATCCTTTTATGGAATATATGTCTTTTAGGCTAAAACGTTATGGAAAAAAAGCAATTCCATTTTTAAACATATTAGAAGAACAAGCAAGTAAGATGGGTACAAGTATAGCAGAAATTATAAAAAAAGAACATTTTGATATGGCATCTAAAAAAGTTCTAATAGGAAATTGTATTAGAAGTATCAAAGATTTAATGCATATTAACCTATCCGAAATTTTTGAAGAAATTAATGGAACAAATGAAATTTTAAAACAAGACCCAGCAGGGGTATATGACAAAATGGATTATCCTACCAAAACCTATTACCGTAATACTATAAAAGAAATAGCTAAAAAAAGTAAAATGGCAGAAATTTATATTGCTAAAAAAACAGTAGAAATTGCACAAACCGCAAAGCAAGAAATACAAGAAAATAGAATGGAAAATACGATAGAAAACCAAAAGAAAACCCATATTGGGTATTACTTAATAGGGGAAGGAATTACAGAGTTATATACCGCATTAGGAATGAAAGGGAAAAAAAGAAAAAAGTCAGGCAAAAAGGCAGTTCAATATGTATGTTGTCTTTTTACACTTACCATTATCCTTAGTATTTTAGTAGGAATCTATGTAACCAAACAAACTGGAAATTACCTGTTAGGAATACTATTTACAATATTACTTGCCATTCCAATAAATCAAGCTCTTGTGCAAATAATACAATATATAGCAGGAAAAATAGTAAAACCAAAGCTTATTCCTAAACTAGAAATGCAAGGAGGAGTACCAAAAGAAGATGCTACTTTTATCGTAATTCCTACCATTGTAAATTCGAAAGAAAAAGTAAAAGAATTGATTCAAAAATTAGAAGTATATTATTTGGCAAATGAATCACCTAATTTATATTTTGCTTTACTAGGGGATTGTAACAGTAGCCAAAATGAAAAAGAAGAAGTAGATGGAGATGTAATTCAAACAGGAATAGAAGAAATACAAAAATTAAATCAAAAATACAAGGAAGAAGAATTCCCAAAATTTCATTTTATTTACCGAAAAAGAGTATGGAATCCAGGAGAAAAACAATATTTAGGCTGGGAAAGAAAAAGAGGGTTATTAAATCAATTTAATGAGTATATTTTAGGTAAAATAGAAGACCCATTTCGATACAACAGTATTAAAAACTATTTACAAGAAGGCACAAAAAAGATTCCACATATTAAATATGTTATTACCTTAGATGCTGACACAGACCTAAGCTTACATTCTGGAATAGAATTAATTGGAGCCATGAGTCATATTCTTAATTTACCAGTCTTAAACAAAGAACAAACACGAGTAATAGGCGGACATGCACTAATACAACCCAGAGTGGGCATACACATAACAGCAGGTAGAAAAAGCAAGTTTACCAAAATATTTGCAGGAGCTGGAGGAACGGACTTATATACCAATGCTATTTCCGACTTTTATGCCGATAATTTTGGAGAAGGAATTTTTACAGGAAAAGGAATCTATAATGTAGCTGTTTTTAGCAAAATACTTGCAAATGCTATTCCGGAAAACACTGTTTTAAGTCATGATTTATTAGAAGGAAGTTATTTAAGGTGTGGTCTTGCAACCGATATTGTATTATTAGATGGATTTCCGTTTAAATATAATAGCTTTATGGCAAGACAGCATAGGTGGATAAGAGGAGATTTTCAAATTACGGCATGGCTTAAGAAAACCGTAAAAGATAAGCAAGGAAATAAACAATACAACCCATTAAATACACTTTCTAAGTACAAAATATGGGATAATTTAGTAAGAAGCAGTGTAGATATTTTTTTAAGTTTAGGAATTTTACTCGTAACAGTGGCAAGCTTAGGAAGTTTTCCTTTGCTTTCTATTCTATGGCTGATGCTTTTATTTTCTATTTTACCATCTTTGTTAGATGTGATTCATCATGTGGTCTTTAAAAAAGATGGTCAGCAAACACAAATAACGTTTTCGCCAGTTTATACAGGATTGAAGGCTAGCTTACTTCGTGGCATAATGAATTTGGGTTGCATCCCATACAAAGCCTATATAAGTAGTAACGCTATTGTAAAAACATGGTATCGTAAGCATATATCTCATCAAAATTTATTAGAATGGACAACCGCAGAAGAAGCAGAAAGACAAGCAAAAACAGACTTACTTTCTTACTATAAAACAATGTGGATACAAGTAATAATGGGAGTTTTCTTACTAGTAATAGGAAGTATGCATCTTTCTTCCTTCTTTTATGTAACGATAGAAGTGCTAGGTATTTTATGGCTCATTACACCGGGGATGATGTGGTACATTAGTAAGCCAATACCAGCACCAAAGAAAATAGAAGAACTAGAAAAAAGTGAAAGAGAATATGTACTAGATATTGCCAAAAGAACATGGAAATATTTTAAAGACTATTTAGTAGAAGAAAACAATTATTTACCACCCGATAATTATCAAGAAGATAGAATTCCTAAAGTGGTAAAAAGAACTTCTAGTACCAATATCGGGCTAGGATTATTAGCCGTTATAAGTAGTTATGATTTAGGACTAGAAAACGAAACAGATACAATACAATTGTTATATGCTATGCTAAAAAAAATAGAGGTACTTTCTAAGTGGAATGGGCATTTATATAACTGGTATAATATTCAAACATTAGAACCATTAAAACCAGCCTATGTTTCTACCGTAGATAGTGGAAATTTTGTGAGTTATCTATATGCTGTAAAAACATTTTTGCTACAGGAGAAAGAAAAGGAACAATCTCTACCAAAAGAAACAAGAGAGCAAATACAGTATATGCTAGAAGTAACAGAACACCTAATACAAAACACCGATTTTAGTAAATTATATAGTAAGGAACATAGACTATTTTCAATAGGATTTTCGATGGAAACCAACCAGCTAGAAGATTCGTATTACGATTTATTAGCATCCGAAGCAAGAAGTGCTAGCTTAATTGCTATTAGTAAAAAAGATGTTTCGTATAAGCATTGGAACAATTTAAGTAGAAGTTTAACAATTTTAAACAGACACAAAGGACTTATTTCATGGGCAGGTACAGCATTTGAATATTTAATGCCAAATATTATTCTACCAAGTTACGAAGGAACCCTATTAGATGAATCTTGTAAATTTATGATGTATTCCCAACAAGAGTACACGAAAAAGCTGGGAATTCCATGGGGAATTTCTGAATCTGCTTTTAATTTAAAAGATTTAAATGAAAACTATCAATATAAATCTTTTGGTATTCCATGGTTAGGACTAAAAAGAGGCTTGGCAGATGAAATGGTAGTTGCTCCCTATGGAAGTATTTTAGCAATTACCCAAGAACCTAAAAACGTAGTAAACAATATAAAAGAATTAGAAAAGCAAGGTATGCTAGGAGATTACGGATTTTATGAAGCTATTGATTATACTCCATCCCGTTTAAAACCAAAACAAAAAAGAGAAATTATTAAAACCTATATGGCACATCATCAGGGATTAATTTTAGTATCTATTGCAAATTTATTAAAGGACAACAAAATGCCAAAACGTTTTATGCAAAATAGTGAAATACAAGCGGTTAGCATTTTATTAGAAGAAAGAATGCCAGAAAATATGATTATTACCAAACAGCGCAAAGAAAAACCACCAAAGCTTGTATACCGTGATTATGAAGACTATACAGAACGTGTATACAGTAAAACAGATATTGATTTTGTAAATACCAATGTTATTGCTAGTGAAGAGTATACAGTAGTAGTAAACGAAAAAGGAGAAGGGTATAGTAAATATAAAGATATTTGGATTAACCGATATAAAGAAACCAGTGATAAAGAACAAGGAATTTTCTTTTTCTTAAAAAATATACGTACCAAACGAATTTGGTCTACTGGCCAAATGCAATATTTAGCAAAGCCAGACAAACGTAAAACGATTTTTGCACCAGATAGTAGTAAATTAATAAGACAAGATGGCGATATGGAAACTACTTTAAAAATATTTACTGCTACCAAGGAAAATGTAGAAATTCGTAGGTTATCTATTAAAAATCTAGGAAATGGAGAAGAAACATTAGAAGTAACAAGTTATTTTGAACCAATTTTATCAAAGCCAGAAGCGGATTATTCCCATATGGCATTTAACAATCTGTTTTTGACATTTGCGTATGACCCAAAATTAGAAATGATACTGGCAAAAAGAAAAACAAGAACCAATAAAGAACAGGAGCTATATTTGGCAACTACCTTGTATACAATAAAAGAAACAATAGGAGAGTTAGAATATGAAATAGATAAAGAAAAAATATTAGGAAGAGGAAATTTAGGACTTCCTAAAATGATAGCAAATTCTAAGCCGTTTTCTAGAAACTTAGGTCTTGTAACAGACCCTGCCATTTGTTTAAAAAAGACCATAAAAATAAAACCAGGAGAAACCGTACACTTAAATTTAATCCTAAGTGTCGCAGAAACAAAGGAAACAGCAATTACTAATTTGCAAAAATTCCGCTGTGAAGAAAGCATCAAAAAAGAAATGGAACTTTCTAAAGCAAAGGTAGAAGCGGAAAATCGATATATTGGTTTAACAGGAAAACAAATAGAAGTTTACCAACAATTGCTAACCTTTTTATTGTTTATTAATCCACTAAAAGCACTTCGTATGCCAAAGTTACCGGCAAGAATTTATCCGCAAAGTGAACTATGGAAATACGGTATTTCCGGAGACCTACCAATATTACTTGTTAAAATAAAAGAAATAGGAGATATTGATGTATTAAAAGAAGCCATGAAAGCATATGAATATTATTCTCTGAAAAACATTAAAATAGATTTGGTAATTCTAGACGAAGAAAAAAAGACCTATGAAGAATATGTGAAAGAAGGAATAGAAAACGTAATTGCCAATAGTCATTTAGGTTATATGCGAAACCAATATGGGGGAATTTTTATCCTAAAGGAAGAAGAAATAGAACATAAAGATGCACTAGAATTTAGAGCAAACTTTATTTTAGATAGTCATTTAGGAACAATAAAATCCCAATTACAAGATGCAAAAGAAGAATGGATAGAAAACAGAAAAAATATTGGACTAGAAGAAAATAAATTACCTATTCCTTGGCAAGAGACTACATTCCATAGCCTTGCAGAAACAAGAAAAATAAAATATGATAACGAATATGGAGGATTTACAGAAGACGGTAAGAAGTTTTTGATGCATGTAAATCAAGAACAAAAATTGCCTACAGTTTGGAGTCATATTTTAGCAAATCCTAAGTTTGGAACCTTGGTAACCGATAGTGGTGGTGGCTTTACATGGGATAAAAATAGTAGACTTCATAGATTAACTGCTTGGTCTAACATGCCAGTAGAAGATATTCCATCAGAAATGATATATATACAAGACAAAGAAAAAGGAGGAAGTTGGACCTTACAAGCAGTAGGTAAACCAGACAAAGAAGAATATAAAGCAGGATTTGGTTTTGGATATTGCAATTATTCTCACGAAAGCAATGGACTAGGACAAGAAATGACTGTATTTGTACCATTAGACGAAAGTATGAAAATACAATTACTAACCTTAAAAAATAGATTACCAGAAAGAAGAAATTTAAAATTAATCTATTATATTAAGCCCGTCTTGGACGAAGACGAACTAAAATCCAATGGAAAAATCAACATTAGGTGGAAAGAAAACGCCAATTTAGTGTATGCAAAAAATTTAGCAAACGAAACATTTGGTGACCGCATTTGTTATCTATCTAGTAGCGAAAAAATAACTTCTTACACTGGAAACAAAACATTCTTTATGGGAGAAGGCGGAATTGCAAATCCCCATGGATTAAATTGTGTTGCATTAGATAATGAAAATGGATTGGGAAGAGATACCATCCTAGCAGTTCAAATTTCTGTTACTTTGGAAAGTTTTGAAAGTAAAGAAATAAGCTTTGTATTAGGAGCCGGAAGCTCGCTAATGGAAATACAAGACAAAGCATATCAATATACCAATATTTCTAATAGCAGAGAAAAATTAGAAGAAACCAAAAGATATTGGAACCAAACGTTAGGAAAGTTACAAGTACAAACACCAATCGAGTCTATTAATATTTTGCTAAATGGATGGATTCCTTACCAAGCAATTGTCCGGAAGATTGTGGGCAAAATCTGGATTTTATCAATCGGGTGGTGCATTTGGTTTTCGTGACCAATTGCAAGACACACTAGGATTAAAATATATTAATACAGACTTTATGAAACAGCAAATTTTACTGGCAAGTAAACATCAATTTGAAGAAGGAGACGTCTTGCATTGGTGGCATGAAGACACACGAAGAGGAATTCGTACAAGATTTTCTGATGACTTATTATGGCTTCCCTACACGGTAGCAGAATATATAAGCTTTACAGGGGATTGGTCCTTATTAGAAGAAGAAACAAACTATCTAAAAGGAGAAGTACTAAAAGAAGGAGAGGAAGAAAGATACGACTATTATCCAGAATCAGACCACAAAGAAAGCATATGGGAACACTGTAAAAAAGCCATAGAGCATAGCTTTTCTTTTGGGGAACATGGTTTACCTAAAATAGGAACAGGAGATTGGAATGACGGCATGAGCACAGTAGGAAACAAAGGAAAAGGAGAAAGTGTTTGGCTAGGATTTTTCCTATATGATGTCTTACAAAAAATGATTCCAATAGCAAAAGAAAAGAAAGAAGAAGAACTAGCACAAAAATACGAAGAAGTAAAAGAAAACTTAAAAAGAGCATTAAATACAAACGCATGGGATGGAAGATGGTATAAAAGAGCCTATATGGATAGCGGAGAAGCCCTGGGAAGCATCGAAAACGAAGAATGTAGAATTGATAATATCTCCCAAACATGGTCCGTTATTTCAGGAGCAGGAGATAATGACAAAAAATATATTTCCATGGAAAGCTTAGAAAATCACTTGATAGATACCGAACATGGACTTATTAAATTACTAGACCCACCATTTGAAAAAGGAAAATTAGAACCAGGATATATTAAAGGCTATTTACCAGGAGTAAGAGAAAATGGAGGACAATACACACATGTGTGTTGTTGTTAATGCCAGTTTTTGAAAAATATTGATACTCTTAAAATTTGTATATCAAAATACTTAAAAAATGTATATTGATATAGAAGAATACATATTGAATAAATTTATAAAATTTTGATAACATTTGACAAATGGATAAAAAAATGCTAAAATATTACTAGAATATGAATAAAATATAAAAATAATCATAAGATAGTAATAAAGAGGTGAGAAAAATGAATTGCTATAATATGGTGTTAGAATATATAAATAAGAATGAAAAAGGAATACCAATTTTTATTGAAGAAATCAAAGAATACATTATTAAATTCTATAATGAAAAAGACAAAGAAAAAGTTTTCAATAATGTTAAAGCAATTTTAAATAGAATGAATAAAGAAGGCATAATAGAAACAGCATATAAAGGAATTTATTATATTCCTAATGAAAACATATTTGGAAAGATGTTGTTAGGAAATAGAAAAATCATTCAATATAAATATATAATGGACAAAGATGGAAATATTAAAGGATATGTCACTGGAGCAAAGCTTTTTAATGAGGCACATTTAACTACACAAGTTCCAAACATTATAGACATTGCAACAAATGAATGTAAGAACTTTAATAAATATGAAAACAAGAACTTAAATGTTATAATTAGAAAACCAAAAATAGAGATAAACAATGAGAATTATAAGTATTTGCAGTTATTTGACTTAATAGAGAATAAAGACAATATAGGAATTGAAGTAGATAATCCAGATGAAATAATTTATAATTTCATTGAAGAGAATGATTTAGATTTTGAAAAGATAATTAAATATGCTATGGATACAAAAAGTAGAACAGTCATAAACAAAATACTTGTCCTAGCAAGATAGGAGATGAAAATGAATTTACATTTAAACAAAGAACTATTTAGAGAGTTTATAGATAACTTAAATACAAGAACTGGTATTGATTCTGATATTATTGAAAAAGATTATTATGTATGTACAATATTGAAAGAATTATCAAAAAATCAAGATGAGTTGCAGGCATACTTTAAAGGTGGAACAGCAGTTTATAAAATATTAGATACAATGAATAGATTTTCAGAAGATATAGACTTAACAGTAAAAGTTCTTCCTGAACAATCAAATACCAAAAATAAAAATAGACTAAAAGAGTCAGCTCTAGGTTATAAAATTGAAGGACTAAAATTATCAAAAGAAGAGTGTATTGATAATAAAGGCAGTGTTACAGGAATATACAGATACAATTCTATTTATGATACTAGCAAAGATCCACTACATAGAGCAGGAACTATACAAGTAGAAGCAACATCTTTTACTGTTAGTGAGCCATATAAAAGATATAATATTGAGCCACTTATATATAAACTAGCCAATGAAAATGAAAGAAAAATATTAAAAGAGCAATTTGGAATATCAAATTTTGATATAAACATTATTAAGCTAGAAAGAATGTTTATAGATAAAGTTTTTGCAGCAGAGTTTTATTATATTAGAAATATGTATAAAGATACATCAAAGCATTTATATGATATTACAATACTAGCAAAAACAAAAGAAATCAAAGAATTGTTACAAAATAAAGAAGAATTAAAACAGTTAATTTCATATAAAAGACAAGAAGAAAGCATTAGAAAAGGTGGAATTGATGCTAATATAAAAATAAAAGATTTTACATATTTGAACCAAGACTTTAATGAGGAATTATTAAAGGAATTTGAAAATATGCAAAACAAATATGTATTAAATGATAAATACAAAATAGAAATCAGTGAAGTAAAGAATACTTTAAATGAAATAATAAACAATAAAAATATTGTATAGACGAAATAAAAGAAGGAGAGAACTTTGAAATTTCAAAGGCTCTCTTTTTTTTGAATTTCTAAGATATAAGATAGCCTATTGCATAAAGAAAGGAAAAATTGGAAATAATTACAACTAAAGGAGTGACATTTATGCAAGAAGGTAAAATAGAAAAGAAAAACGATAAAAAGAAAAATGATTTTAAAGTAAATATTATATTTAATGAAAAAGGAGAAGCATTAGAAAGAATAATAGAAAGAGCATTTGGAAATTATTGTATGAAGAAAAATTAAAGTAAAATAATGGTATTAAATGAGATAATATGATATAATCAAAATTAAGAGTATCAATATTATCTCATTATCTTTATATAGCAAGTAAGGAGGTAAAATGAAGCTTACAATAATGAATAATATTGATTATTACGCAAGTAACAAGGTTCCGGGGAACCCACTTGTAGCCAAAGGCTACAATAGTTGGTCGGGTTCTTACAAAGTAGGCATATATATAAGGCTTTCAAGAGAAGATGAAGAAAAGGAAAAGTATCAAGAAAGCGAAAGTATTGGGAACCAAAGAACTTTGCTAATGCAATACATCAAAGAAAACAAATTAAATTTTATAGCAGAATATGTTGATGATGGTGTTAGTGGAACAAGTTTTGATAGACCTGCCTTTAATAGAATGATTCAAGATATTGAAGCTCGGTAAAATTAATATGGTTGTCACAAAAGATTTATCAAGACTAGGTAGAAATTATGTGCAATCCGGACTTTACATGGAAACATATTTTCCAGAACATAAAGTAAGATTTGTTGCAATACTCGACAATATAGACACAGCTTATGATACATCAAACAACGATATAGCACCATTTAAGTCCATATTAAATGAAATGTATGCAAAAGATACATCAAAAAAAATAAATAGTGTATTGCAATCTAAAAGAAATCTTGGAGAATATTTAGGGACAGCACCTTTTCGGCTATAAAAAAGATCCAGAAAATAAATACCATTTACTAATAGATGAAGAAGCAGCAAAGGTGGTAAAACTGATATATGAAAAATATTTAGCAGGTTTTGGTACAACGCAAATAGCAGATTATTTAAGTAAGCACAAAATTCCCATTCCATCCGATTATAACAAGAAAAAAAGAGGAACAAAATCTCTAACCTATGGACTATGGCAACAATCTACAGTAAGATTTATTCTTTCCAATGAAATTTACACAGGAACAGTGATACAAGGAAAAAGGAAAAAAGTAAGTTTTAAATCTAAAAAGTTTATCGATTTGCCAGAAGAAGATTGGGTTAAAGTAGAAAACATGCACGAACCAATTATCAGTAAAGAAGATTTTGAAAGAGTAAAAAAAATAATAAATAGCACAAAGGGTTCAAGAACCGTTAAGAATGACTATTTATTTAAAGGCTTACTTAGATGTTACGACTGCAAAGGATATATTGGAATAAGAAGTCCAGATAAAAACGGAAATATCTATGGTAGATGTCAAAGATATGGAAGGTTTGGAAAATTTGATGTATGTTCACCACACAATTTTAATTATCAAGTTTTTGAAGAACAAATGCTAGAAGTTTTAAGAAACGTTTGCAAAGAATACACAAACACAAAGAAACTAGAAGAAATTGCAAAACAATCTAAAGCAAAGAAATCTCAAGAACTAAATATAAAAAAGCAGATAGATTCTTTTAAAGAGGAAATAGAAAAAGAAACGAGAAAGCTAGAAGTAATGTATGATGACAGATTAGCAGGAATTATCACACTGGACGAATATATAAAAAATGCCAATAGAATAAAAGAAACTGTCAAAGGATATGAACAAAACATCAAAGAGCTGGAACAAGAGCTATCTTGCAACAGTGATAAAACAAAAAAGGAAAGTAGATTAAGTAATTTGATAGAAGAATTTCTCAATATGGAGAAACCAACAAAAGAAATCATTAGAGAATTTATAGAAAAAATTGAAATTCATAGCGACAAACAAGTTGATATTTATTTCAAATTTAAACCATTACAAGATTTAAAAAATAATTTTATATGTGCAAAAAAAGACTATGAGAGAAAAGCAAAATGAGAAATGTCCACAAGAACAATACACTCATGCTGCAACATGGACCATTATTGCAGAAGCAATGCTAGGCTTTGGGGACAAAGCAGCAGAACTATTCCGCATGATAAACCCAATAGAACATGCCAGAACCAAAGAAGCTATAAAAAAATACAAAGTAGAACCATATGTAATAGCAGCAGATGTATATAGTAGTCATTCTTTAGCAGGAAGAGGAGGCTGGACATGGTATACAGGCTCTGCCAGCTGGTACTACAAAGCAGGAATAGAATATATGTTAGGATTTAAAATAGAAAAAAATGTGTTAAAAATAGAACCTTGTATCCCAAAAGACTGGAAAGAATACGAAATGCACTATAAAGTAGGAAATAGTATGTACCATATAAAAGTAAACAATCCAAATGGAAAAAACACGGGAGTAGAAAAGTTTGTAGTAAACGGAGAAGAAAAAAAAGAAAAACAAATCCGTCTGCAAGATAATAACGGAATTTATAATATAGAAGTATGGATGTAAAGAAAATCAAAAAACAAATAAATAGCAAAACTTTAAAGTTTTAGAAAATAAATAAGTAGAAAATGCAAAGAAATAGTTATCTCCCAACAAAAGTGCCTAAAAGAAGCATTTCATTGGGAGATAATATTTCATTTTCTAAATTTCCATTTAAAGTTCGTTTAAAGATAATCGTCATTGACAAACGAAAAGTAGCTATGCTAAAATAAGAGCAGAAACCAAAGAAACAGGAGAGAAAAAAGATGAGAAACAAAAGGACAAAAAAAGCGGAAAGTCTTGAGGCTGTAACACACACACACACACACACCTTTATTCAAGACCTACAGAAAAAAATGGTGTACTGCCAAGAAAGAGAGAATAGTAATTTAAGAAAAGAAGAAAAAAACGCACAGAAAAACTGTGCTTATTTGAGATATAAAGATAGACTAAGAAAATTAGTCTGTCTTTTTTTGGCGTATGACTCCAGTTAAAGAAAAGTAAAAAACAAAAAATAAAGATAAAAGAAAATAAATAAAAGAAAAAAGGAGAGAAAAACAATGAGAAAAAATGAATTAAAATGGATATTAATAATAATAGGAATAATGGTAATTATCCTA
>CAKNOI010000013.1 GCA_930990125.1 uncultured Clostridiaceae bacterium
TTTTATAATCTGTATATTCACAAAAATTATAATCAGATAAATATATATTAAACCTTTTGTATTGTTCTTTTATTACATTGTACCAATTTATACTTTGTAAGTATTTTAATCTTTCTCTGTTTTCCTGTGTGTCTTTTACAATTAATACTTGATTCATTCCAAATGTAAAATCATTTGTTTTTATTCTATTTTCATCATTCGTTAAGATAAGTATATTTTTAAATCTCTTTTCTTTTTGTATATCATATAAAATTAATCTTATGTATTTACTGTCATGTTCTTCTGTAATGTGATATGTAAGGTATTCCATACCATTTATTTCTAATACAGAAATAAATTTTCTTGAAGTAATGGTAAATTCTTGCTTTTCTTTCATATCAAACGAAGGTATAAATTTTACAGTATTACATTTATGATAAAAAGCTGCTAAATGACTAATATAAAGTAATCTTGGCAAATATTTTCTATTCCTATTTAATTTATTGTATTTAAAATTAAATAGTCCAGCAAATTCAATCCCTAATTTATCTAAAATAAGATAATGCGAATTAGCCTTTTTTAGATATTTTTTAGCAACTAAATTACTAATTCTTTTTTTGTAATATTTCTGTGAACTAAAAAAATACTTAGTATCTTTTACATCTAAATATTGATATTTTGATATAAATTCTATTAAAGATATTTCTTCATCACCATTTGGAAAATTGTTCAAAAAAGATCACCTCCTAATAGAACATATTAAATTTTTTATGTGTCTTACTTTAAGGGAAGTGGTGCTCCAGCTTCGCTTACACACCCTTACCACCACCAAAGTAAATAGGGATTTAATTTTCTAAAAGCCTTGATTTAAAAGAATTTTTGAAAATTGAAACTGTCGCAAAAATCAAAAAATTTTTCTTCCTAAAAACCATACTTTTAGCATTCTACTTTTTTTAAAAATTGCCCTATTTTTTTGCCATCTAACACATAAATTATTGTGTGTGGCGTTTCAGAAAATTCACCTTTTGCACAATAAAACATTTTAGACATATTATCATCTTCAATAACACCACTTATGATTAGAGCATCTGCAATAGGCTTTACATATTTATTGTCTATATCCCAACCTTCTATATTGTCGCATACTTTGATATATATAAATACCTCATTTAAAAATAGCCCTTTAAATTCTTTTGTAATTTCTGCGACATTTAATAAAATTCTTTTATAAGTGTGTGTTTTTAGATTTTTAAAACTTGGTAGTGTTTCAGGTACATATATTTTTAATATATTATCTTTTAATTCAGCCTTATAGTTATCATCAATAGTTTTAATTTTTTCATACTCAAATTCAACATTTTTATTATATTCTTTTATTTCAGATAACAAATTGTATCTTACTTTTTCAAAATTTAATAAAAAACTCTCTACTTGCATATCTGTTAAACTATTGCTTTTTATTGTATTTTCTATTTGATTATTTAAAACTTTTAATTGTTTATTTATCTTTTCATTTATAATCATAAAAAAAGTCCTTTCATTAGTAGTATAAAAGGGCAAATATAGGAAAACTAATATTATTCTTCTGATTTTAAAAATTCTTCATATGCCTCAAATACTGCATCTGTTAATTCTTTTCTAACTTCTTGATTTAAAGGATGTGCAGTATCCCTAAAATGTCTTTCTCCGTTTCTTACTCTCCTTGATGGCATAGAAATAAATCTTTTGTCGTCTTTCTCTAATAAAGTGATTCCTCGAATAATAAATTTGTTATCTAAAATAACATTTGCATAGGCTAAGACAGGACCTACTTGTCTTGCTCTATAAATTTTAACATTTGTAATTTCCATATGCTTTTCCTCCTATAAATTTATTTTTTGAAGGGCAAATTTATAGGAATTAACTAACAAAATTTAATTACCTGTACGAGGTAATATCTTTGGTTTTTCTGTTTCTGGTATTCTAACTATTGTATGGAACTCATCTTCATCATCTAATTTGACATCTAAATAATCAGCTGTAATATATGTATGATTTTCTATTATTTGATTATTTTGTAAGTCTGTATTTGCTGTAACAATAATCTTTGTACCCTCATTTTTAAATCCTTTTTCTACTGGTTTTTCAAATACAAATCTAACTTCTGTAACATACTCATCATCTGCTAGACCTAATGTATCTTTATCAAGCATTATTTCTGTATTTTCTTTTGTAGTGCATGTTTTAATTGTTTTCCAATTTGAGTTATTATTTGTTATATATTGAACTTGATATGTATTATCTTGATTAAATGTACCAGTTGTAATACTTTTTGCTCTAACTTCTGATGGAAGAATATCACCCCAAACAAAGTTATTTACAGTATCATTTGATTTATTTTGAATATCAAAATTATATGTAATATCTTTGCCTGGTTGTATTTCAACAGTTCCTGTCTTTTCTACGTCAACAATTAAATTTACAACATCATTTTCAATATTTAATACAACAGTTTGTCCTTTTTTAGTTATTTCAAAATCAAATCTATTATTTTCAGGGAAAATATAGTAATCATTTTTTAAGGTTTCAACTGCATACCATTTTCCAATAGGTAAATATTTTAGTTCTCCATAACCATTTTGAATATCAACTGTTCCAAATTTTTCATTTGTTTCTGCATTATAAATATCAAATGTTACATTTGAAAGTTTATCTCCTTTTTTATCTCCTGTATATTGATTATCTTCAGCTGCTGTTTTATTAATTTCTACTTTATTTTCATATACAGTTGTAGGTGTGCAATCTTTATCTTCAACTGTAACACCAATATATGTACCACCAACTACAACACAGTTTTTAAAAGTAGAATCAACTTCTAATCCTTCTATTACTTTTGCTACAACAGTAATATCTTTTGTACTTTTGAAATTAGATTTTACACTATCAAATACAAGTGTAAATTTTGTGATATATTCATCATCTGCTAATTTTTCTTTTGTAAAATCTATTGTGTTATCTGTTTGTGTACTTAAATTTGTTGCTATTGTTTTTGTATTTCCTTTGTTTGTTGTATAAGTTACTTTATATTTTAAATCTTCGTTAAAAGTTCCTGTTGTAATACTTTGTAAACGAACCTCACTTGGTAAGCTATCTTCAATTCTAAAATTTTCAAGTCTTACAGAAGATGAATTGTGAACATTTGAAATTTGATAATTTATAACCTCATTTCCTTGTCCTTGTTTATCTCCATCTTTTTCAACTTCTGTTTCTAATGTTACATTATCATTTTCAACTTTTATTACAATTTTTTGACCATCATATTCAAGAGTAAATTCATATTCTGCTCCTTCTTTTCCTATTTGATAGTAGTCTGGGCTTTTTATCTCTGTTACTTTATAACGGCCAAGTTCTAATGAAGCTATAATTTTTCCTAAATTATCAGTAGTGAATTGCTTTTTATATGTTTTAACACCATCAATTCTTTCTATTTCAAAAGTTCCTCCTTGAAGACCACTTCCTGCTGGTAAACCACTGTACTCATTATCTTCTTTTGACACTTTTTCTATTTCTACATCTCCAGATGGTTCATATTCCATTTTAGAGCTTGTAGTTGTTAATACAAATGGATCAGATACAATGGCATAGTCTTGCCATGCATCATTTGGAGATTCAGTATAAAATACAGGAAATGTTTCTACACTACCAGTTGCTGCAATATCTATTGAAATTTTATCTGTAATATTTTTTCTAGGTACAATTACTTTAAATTGTTCTCCTTTTTGAAATACCTCTTTTTCATTATTGTTCATATCTGTTAATTTACTTCCTGCAGGTGCTTGCTCACCATTGATATATATACGAATATCTTTTGAGTTTATTGGAGAATCTACTTTATATACTTGTGAAATATAATTACTGTCTACATCATCAACACTAGCATTTTTTACTGTTGAGATATTTATAACAGGGTCTTGTCTTGTTTCTGTACCGTTACGGCCAATATCAACAAGTTCTTGGATTTTTGCTACAATTCTATTTCCTCTATCATTAGCACCTTGATAACGACCTACATCTCCACCATCTAATACTCTGTAAATAGCTTGTTTAGTGGCAAAAAATGCATCCATTTCATTATCTAACCCTAATGTTCCAGCATAAGGATATCCATGTTTTAAAACTCTCCAAACAGCTTCATTTTGTATTGCTTCTTGAACTGTTACATCATAACTTAAAGTATCATCAACACCTGGTTTTGAAACTTCTAGGCAATAGGCAGGGTGGAATACACCATTTTCATAATAACCAACATAGTGAGTTATTATATATGAATAGACACCATTATCTTGTCTATATTTAACATTTCTATCACATTCTCCTAAATTCACAATTTCAACTTTCTGCCCTACCTCTACTGCTTGAACTTGTGAAAAATTAGAAAATAATGTTGTGAATAATAATAGTATAAGTGAAAATACACTAAATATTTTTGTTACTTGTTTATTTCTCATATAAAAAACCTTCTTTCTTTATAAAATTTGAACATAAAAAAATAGGCTATAAAAAACCTATTTTTGAATGATTATTTCTTACCTTCCCAGTCAATATAATATCTAAACTTTTCTTGATTTCCTTCAACAAATATTTCTACATAGTAGTAAATAGTCCCAAATGTTACATTTCCAACACCAATTTCTATTTCACTTGTTCTATAAGGATAAAATGTCTGTCCTCTTTTAGCATATACATAATTAAAACCTGGCTTTATAGCCATTATATCTGCCTTATATTTATCTATTTCATCTGTTAATTCTTCTTGTGTTATTTTCTTTATATTTGTTTCAGGCTTTGAAGTAGTTGTTGGTGGTGGGGTTGGCGTAGGTGTAGATACAGGATTATTATTTGTATCTGTTGTTGTAATTTGACTGGTACTACTTCCTTTGTTATTTTTATTTGTTTCTTTCGTATTTTGATTATTAGAACTACTTTTTGAACTAATATCTTTTGTGCTTACACTTTGATTGTCATTTGTTCCTTTTGAGATTTTATCTTCTGTACTTTCTTTACTTTCTTGTGTTTCCTCTTGAATAACATTTGCATCTTGATTTTCTTGTTTTTCAATTTCCATTGTATTAGTATTATCAATAGTATTAGTCGATGCAACTTCATTAATAGTATTATCTTTAAAATCTATATTAGAGATTTTTTCATTATTATTTAAAAAATAAATATCAGACAATATAACTACTAAAAAAATTACTAGACCAACTATAATAAATAACTTTTTCTTACTCATAAAACATCACCTCTATTTAAGAATAGCATCATTCTTAAAAAAAGTGAACGCTGAAAAAGTGGAAATTTATTTTTGCTCTATCCCTTGAACGCAAAGCCTTAGAGACGGTTTTTTGTGAACACAAGTTATGATTGTTATTCTATTATCTTCTGTTTCTTCTAACATGGACCAGTCATTTTCATCTATTTGCTTGATAGTAGTTATTGTATATTCTTTGTTTCCTAAGCAAGAAGAATATTTGATTGTATCTCCTTCTTTTACATTTTTTAGATTAACCAAAAATCTACTTGTGTTGTGTCCTGCTAAACATACATTACCTTGCAAAATATTGCTATGTTCAAAAAGACCTATACCTTGTGCTAATGACTGCTGAGAAGTACCTTCAATTACAATATCTTTAAAATTGATTGAAGGTATCTCAAGTGTCCCTATTGCATTTAAGTATTTTCCTTTTTCTGTTTCTGATTCAACAGGTGTTCCAGCTATTTTTTGTGAATTTTCATTTATAAAATCTGTAATAATATCATTTCTATCATCATTGTTATATATGTCATAAATGCTATTGATATTATCTTGAATATGTCTATATTCTATGTATTTATATATTCCAAAAATGGCTAGTCCAAGTAATACTAAAATACTTAAAACAATAACTATAATTTTTGTAACTTTTTTTGTCTTGTCCTTCAACTTTTTAACCTCCTTCCCTTAAATTTTGTAATAAAATAGAACTAGCTTGTTTCTAGTCCTATAATATCTTTTATGTATTTTGAGATTTCGGAAAATGGGGTAGGATTTCTTATTTTTTTACAAACATCTTCCAAGTCAAAAGGATCAAAAATAAGGTCATATATGCCTAACACTAATGCATCTTTTAATTCTTTTACCTTGTCATTTTCCAAAATTAAAATAACTTGTATATTTCTTTCTCTGACTTTAAACATAAAATCTTTAAAGTTATATTTATTTGGTTGTAATGTAGCAATTAGAGTAGTTGCCTGTTTTTCTTCTAATACATAATCAGGATAATATACAATTCTGCTGTCTTCAATCTTTTTACTTAAATCTCTATCTAACTGCTCATTATCAGTAAAAATTAATACCACACTTATTGCCTCCTTTTATTCAAAATAGTCCTCTGGATTTGCAAAATTACCATTGATACGGACTTCAAAGTGTGCATGTGGTCCAGTTGAATAACCTGTTGAACCTACTTTTAGAACAGGCTCACCTTGCTTTACAGTTTGATTTGTTTTAACTAAGATTTCAGAACCGTGTGCATATAGAGTAACTATTCCATCTCCGGTGATCAATCATAACCATATTTCCATACGCATTGTTATATGCTGCTTTTATAACAGTACCATCAGCCATTGCAACAAAGTTCGCACCGAATAGGAGCTCCAACATCTGTACCACTATGTAATTTATATACACCAGTTATTGGATGAGTTCTCATACCAAAATGTGAAGTGATATTTGTGTAGCCTGGTATTGGCCAAGTGAACAATCCGTTTAGGAACTAGCCCAGAGCCATCACTAATTATAGTTGCATTTGATGAATTACCTTGAAGCCATGCTGTTGATTCTTCACCTTCATAGTAGCCATTTGATGCTTGAATAATTACTTGAACATCTGTATCAAGGTCATCTTCGCTTATCCTTAATTTTTCTTTTAAATATTTCCTTAATCTTTCGTATTTTTCTCCAATTAATTCTTCATTTGTAAATACTTTACCAGTTGTTTTAGTATCTCCATTTTCTACTGTCTTTGTTTCATAATTGTATTTGTAATGCCCTATTATAGAATCGCTTTCTACAAGTATATAGTGAGTTTCTTCTCTTTTACTTGTAGTTTCTTTTCCGTCTTTATCTTTTGTTGTAGTTTCTATTGTTACAGTATCTTTTTCATATCTAAATGTACTTTCAAAACTACTTGCCACTTCATTTAATAAACTTTCGTTAATATCTCTATTATCACTCATATTGTGAAATGCCATTATTGCGTATAAATGCGACCATTCTACTAGTTTATCATTTTCTCTATTATCCACATCTAGTAAATTGTTTGTGGATTCAGAACCTATATAATTATGGCAAGTGTTTAGATATTCTGACTTTGCTATACATAGATTTCTTATTTCTGCTTGTTCAGGTGGTAAATCAGAGCTGTCTGTTTGAACTTCTTGCACAAATACTGCATCTATAATGGTACAAACTGCAAAAAACAAAAGTCCAATAATTAAAATAAATGGTAAAAATGGCTTTAAGACTTTAAAAGCAATTTTCTTAACTTGCTTTTTTGCCTTATTCTTTGCCTTATCCTTTATGCTCATTATTATCACCTTGCCTTTGTGATATCTCTTTGTCATTTGCTAACTTATTTACATACTCTGTGTTTTGAAAATTATTTTTTCTTTGTGTATGGTTGTTTCGAGAATAACTATCAAAATTTCCTTCCGCCATTTTTGCACCAACACCCAAATATGCAGTTGTAGCCTTAGCACCACCTCTTACAATATTTCCTGCAACTGTCTTTGCCTTGCTTCCTTTACTTAAACTATCCTTATTTTCTCCATTAGATTTAGTGATATTTACTGTATTCTTTTCTTTTGGTACAACATCCCTAATAGGGTTTACATTACCGTTATAGTCTTTTTCTGCACTTAAATTCATTGTAGGATTTATTACTGATTTTGCTCTTGATACAAAACCTTTTAAACCTCCACCAGAATTGTCGCCATTTGTGTTGCCACCATTATTATTTCCAGTTGTTGGTGTTTTAAATTGCTCTTTTATAGCTGCTAAACCAAATCCAGCCATTGCACCCATACCAATTACACGATTTGTCATTTGTTCATTGTCTACTCCGGCAATTCTTGAAGTTAGATTTTGTAGACAATTTAATAAAGCATCTGCTAGTGGTAATATCATCATAGCCCATATAAGAGATACTGCCCAGCCACCACCACTTGGAAGAAATGCTAAATATATAAGGAATAAGAAACAATATATAAATTGCATAAATATATTCATAATAATTTGTCCACCCCAAATAGCTGCTGCTGTAACATTTTTATTTACTATCCATAAAGCTGCTGCAATAGGTGTAAATATTGTAAATATAATAATCGTGAATTGTCTTACAATAAATTTTATATTTAACTTAACAAAAAGATATATGAACATTGCTATAACCAATGCTGTTGTTATAGCATTTCCAGTCCTTATGCTTGTTAGCATACTGTCGCCAAGTGATGATTCAAGAGAACCACTATTTGCAGCTGTTACTAATAAATAAACAAGACTATTATTTACATACAAAAGAAATCTTATAAATAGTGGGGCAAGAGCAATAGCAACACCACCAAAACATAGTCGCATTAAACTATCTTTTGCTTCGTTCTTTTTTGCTGTATTCATACCAGCATTCATAATCTTATATGAAAGTATAAATACGGCAATTAGAATTAAACAACCACTAATTATAGCAAAAACTTTGTACCAATTCATAGTCTTGTCCCATAGTTCTTGCGTAAAAGGAGATAAAGCATCTGCACTTTGCCTATTATTGAAAATCAATTCATCATAATCTTTGAAACCTACATTTGCATCTTCACCTGTGGTGAAATCAAAAACTGTCTGGGCAATACCACCGTATGCACTCTGCAATTATTTTTTCAAAAAGTGATCCATCTTCACTTTTTATTTGTTCTTTAAAATCAGTTTCAGCAAAACAAAACGGAGATAATAAAAAAAGTATAGTAATTACAATTACAAAACTTTTAACTACTTTCTTCAAACTATTGCCTCCTATTTTTTAAGGTAGGGCAATAGAAAACACTATATTATTTTAGGTAAATACAAATTGTTCTTCATAAGGTGTTATTACAAATTTAATTGCAGTAACACTATTGTTTAAACTTATAATACATTGACCTGGACTTGCCGCAGTTAAGAAATTTTTTGTTCCTTCTGATAGATTAAAGAAATCTACAACAGCATCAACAGAACCAGGACTTTGCTTAAAGATATACCTAGTTGAGCAGATATTTATTATTGTTTTTCCGTTCTTCCGAGTTTAGAAATTCATCTATGAATTGGCTACCGTATAAATAATGGCACATTATATTTACGACCTCTACGAGCCACATTTACTAAAAATTCTGCTGATTCTTGATATTTTAAAAATAACCAAGCCTCATCACATACGATAATTTTCTTTTTATCTCTATTTTTTAATACATACTTTTGCCAAACCCAAGTTAAAATTACGAAACTTGCATATAACTTAGTAAATTCATCCTTAACCTCTGACATATCAAAGCAAATAATATCTTCACTTGATAAAATCTTACTTTCACAGTCAAACATACCGTAAAGAGTTTCCTTTTAAGAAAGGTACTAATATATTTGATAATTCTTCACAATTACCTCTTTCTTTTAGTTTTCTTTGAAAGTCTGACAAAGTAGGCATTTTCTTTGGTATTCTTCCTATTGCATATTTTCCATTGTCTAATCTGCCACCCTTTTTTTCAAATAGAGAATTTACATCACTTGTGATACCTTTTTCTGCATAAAGTTGATTTACAACTATTTCTATTTCTGTGTTTTCTGTACCTGTTAAAGTTCTTCCATAATTTCTACAAATAGTACCAAGTAATGCTCTTATTTCTGCCACTTTATCTAAGATATTGATAAATTGCATATTACCTTTGGTATCTGGCTCAATTTCAAATGGATTTACACCTGCAGATTTTCCTTGTTCTATTTTAATTACTTTTCCACCAAGCATTTTAGTAAGATTTGTATATTCTCCTTCAACATCTATAAAAAAAGCACCACAACCGAGTAGTTGCAATGTTTCTAGCAGTTAATGTTTTAAGTGCTACACTTTTACCACCTCCACTTGTACCACAAATAAATACATGAGGGTTAGGTAGGGTAGGTGGACCAATAAAAGTATCAACATATACAGGAGCATTTGTATACATATTTCTCCCTATGAAAATACCTCTATCATGTGAAAGATTAGGGTTAGATATTGGTATTAAAGTGGCAATTCCGACCTGCGACCATATTTCTTTCGTAATTTGGAATAGGTACTTCACCAGTAGGAAGCATTGTTTTTAGACCTTCAACTTGCCTAAATGTTAAAGTTCTTATCATAGCAGTCTTTTTATTTAATTCACTTTCCAATATCTTTGTCTTTTCGTTTAAATCTTCAAGAGTTTCAGCATTCACAGAAATAAAAATTGTAGCAAAAAAGAGTTTATCTTGATTTGTTTGAATAAGCATTCTTAGATCTTCTAAATCTCCAATTTGCTTTTCTAACTCTGGAAGATGCAAAATATTACCTTGTCTTGAATATGTTGCATATTCAGACTGACTTTGCACTAATTTTTTAGTTAATTGGTTAATTACATTGCCATTACTTGAAGGCTCTATTTTTACAGAAATATTGATATTTCCAATATGAAATAAGTCATCAAGCCAACTAACCCAAGTCTGTTCAGGGTAAATTGTCATTGCAAAAATTCTTGTAAATTTGTTATATCCTAAAATTAAATAATCTTTTTTCTCTTGCAATGTTTCAGGAAGCAGTATGTCTGCCATAGTAGGAATATTATCAAATATGTTTATTTCTTTTTGCTTTTTGTTTTTTCCCAACATATAAGTTTTTTCCTCCTTCCTTTAAATTGCTAATATTTATAGCAGAATTTTTGTTTAATTCTCTATAAATTAAATTGTATAATTCATCTTCATTTAATATTTCACAAACGATTTTTGCTCTCAATAAATTTCCTGTAAAAGACAATGACTTTCTGTTTAATTCTTCTAAGGCTTTATCATAAGTGCCATCATAACTTATAATTGCATAGTTTTTTACAACAGAAATAGTCCTGTTTTCCATAAGATTTTGTAAATAGTCAATTAGATATTCCTTATATTCTCTAATCTTTACATTGCTTGTTTTATTTTTCTTAATAAGAGATATGACTTTACTTGTGTCTATGAACTCTGTTGTAGAAAAAAATTGAACTGGAAAATCTATTGCAAGAGCTGTTTGAATTAGCACATTTTCAATAGAATCTTGTTCAGAATTTGAAAGCATATTATAATCTATGTTTCCAAGCCTTATAACATTTGAATATCTATTACCTAAGCAAATAATATTGTCTTTAATTTTAATTTGTAAAATATCAGTTAGTTGTTTTTTACCTTTTTTATCATTCTTATCTGCATTTTTGTCTTTTGTATCTATACTGTGTTTTGGTGCATTTACATTTTTCTTTTTATTGTTTAAATAAATGGCTGTACCTATAACAAAAAGTACAGTTAAAACTAAAAATATAATCATTATTACCATTTCAAACACCTCTTATATACAAAGTATTTTTTACGAAATAGGTATTTTAAGGCATAAAAAAAGAACTTATCAAAGTTCTGCTCACCTATTTTTAGAAAAGTACACAATAAAAAGAAACTTGCAATTAGTAAAATAAATATTATTTTTAATACTATTGGAAGTGGTGTAGCAAGTAAAGCCAAACTTGATGCACCTAGCATTAAATATACTACTTGCCTTAAACTAAGGTATCCACCGAAGATTTTTTCTTCGCGTTTAATATCAAATGGAACTTTAAATACTCTCATAAGCATCACCTATCCACCAAGTAATCCACCAGTATTGTTAGTTGCTACATTAACAATTATTCCAGCGATTATAAGACTTGCACCTAAAACAACGCCACCACCACATATCCAGGCAAGTGAACCAATACTTTCAGCTCTTTTTTGAGGGTTATTTGAGTTTGCTATCATCTTTATTGCGGCAACTACAACACTTGCAAAGATAAGAACACCACCAAGTGGCATTGCGATAGAAGTAATTACTCTTTTTATATTATCCGTTGCTTGTGTTACTTCGGCTGTTCCAATAGTAGTTCCACCTTCAGCTGCAAAAACCATATTAGTTTTTATAGCAAATAATGTAAGCATTGTTCCTATGGCTTTTAGTTTAGAAACTACATGCTTTTTACTTTTCTTTAAACTCATTTAAACATCATCTCCTTATATAGTGTTAGGGCAAACTTTAAGGAGATTTACTATATACTTAAATCATATTTTTAAAGTGTACGAAGATAGGGGGAATTGATAAGAAAAATATTATTACTATCAATAGACTTGGTACAGCTATTAAAAATTTTGATTTTAGCTTTTGTGATTTTATCAAACACCCTATGGCTAGCAAAATCAAAGATAATATTAGCAAACTTACTAATACAATAAGTGTAATCTTAAATACTATAAATAGGGTGGATGAAACAATATTTTCAAAATTATTCATATAATTATCTAACATACAATCAGCTCCTTATGTAGTGTTATCAGTATATTTATTGATAATTGTTTTTTTATAGTAAGATAAGAAATTATCTGTATTATAGCTTTTACATAGATTATAGAGATTTATTAGTTCTTCTCTTTTTACCCTTGATAATATATTTTGAAATTGCTCTATTTCTAACTGATAAAGAGTATATAAGATGATTTTTAGCATTTCTATTTTGTCATCTTGAAATGTCTTTAAAATGTCAACAGTATAATTAAATTCTAATTTTTCAATCAATTCATAAAAATTTTGTGAAATTTTAGGGCTTTTATTTATTATTAAATTAAATAAATCATCAATCATCTTTATATCTATCTCTATCTCTCCGTAACAAATTTGTTACAGGTGTGTTACTACTTGTTACTTCACCGTTACATTGTAACATTTTATATTTTTCTCTATGCTTTCTAACTCTTGCAGCACTAGAACCTTCGCTACCGATTAAATCTTGCATTTCTGATAGCATAAATGTATCTTCATCAAAAAATTCAATGGTCTTTGTTTTTTCAAGTGCTGTTAATAATATCTTAACAATAGTTACATCTTCATCAAGTGTCATAGCAATTTCTTCTGCCATAGATTCGCATAAATGTTCATATACAAAGATTCCTTCACTTTTAAGAAGTTTTAATTGCAATTTTAGATAGATTAGTAGTATCTTATCCCCATCTGGCAACTTACGGAGAAATTTACTTGTTTTATTATCAAAAAAAGTATCATATAACTTCAACCAGTAATATCTCTTTTCTTTCAAGTTTCTCCCTCCTCATCTTTCATAAAAGGTGCATCATCTATGTCCTGCATATTCATAATATTATCAAATAAGTCATTTTCCATTTGTTGATTTTGTAATTGAGTAACTGCAATTTCTTCCAATAAAACCATATCATTTTCATAACCGTTAATTTCAATATTATTGTCCGTATCAACAGTTATTGAAATTAGTTCTGTTCCTCTTTTTATCAATATTGCAATATCTTCATTACTTTTTGTTATAATTTTGCGAATTTTCATACTGTATCACCTCCTCATCTGATTTTTTACCTGCTAAAATGCAAGCATATAAAAAGAGGCTTATATTAGCCCCTATAATTAAACCAATTATAAATTGTACCATTTTTAACATCTCCTAAAAAAATACTGGGGGAAAGATTTTTTGAATGGGGGAAACAGAAAAATGCCCAAATATAAAGGTTTTTACATCTGCCCCCAAAGTTCCCCCAGAGGTTATTTTTGATGCCCCCAAATTCCCCCAAAAAGTAGTTTTATAATAAACTTTTTCAATTTTTCTTAAACCATATTAAACTATTTTAAATTTTTGCAATTTTTCAAAAAAATTGACAAACCCTCTATTTTAAAGTATAATATCAAAAAAATACTGTTTTATGAAATGATTTATAATATGCAGGGATGAAATATATTTTAGAGCGTATGCCAACTACGAACTTCGAGGTCGGGGGTTCGAATCCCTCCAGACGCACCAAAACGAGAGCTAGTTCATAGCTCTCGTTTTTCTTTATCCTATTTTATTTATCCACATATCCACACCTTTCTTTTCCACTCTATTTTCTTTACCCTTATTACTATTTGACTATTTTATTTTTTTTGTGGAAATTGTCGAAATTGGTTTTATTCTAGGTGTTGATAATGTGGATAACTTTGTGGATAATTTCTGGATTGTTCTATTTTTTTATTTCTTAACATAATCATTTTCACATATTTTAGAGTTTATGCACATCTTTTACACTTGGTGATTCGATTAAAATTCCATCATACGAATACCTAGAACCATGGCATGGACAATCCCATGTTTTTTCTACACTATTAAAGGAAAGTTCACATCCTAAGTGGGCGCAGATTGGCTCTATCATGTGTAATTCTTTTCTTTCGTCACAATAGACACCTACTTTTTTCCCTTCCCATTCTATTATTTTTCCTTCTCCTACTTTTATCTCTTTTAACGTTTCTTCTGGAATGGCTAATCTTTTTATTGCAAGCGAATATGTTACTTCTTTTAACATATTTTTTACTTCCTCTTTGTTTTTTATTGGTTCAAATCTGGTAGAGGTAAATACCTCTTCGTATTCATTTTCTTTTTTCATTATTTTGTCAGTAATAATCTTTGCAGCAAGATAGCAAAAAGTCATTCCCCATTTTTTATATCCTGTTGCTACATACATATTTGGCATAACAGAAGAATATTCCCCAATATAGGGTATTTTATCCACGGATATGCAATCTTCTGCACTCCATTGATATTTTCTTTTAAAGCTTGGATATTGCTTTTTTACTATGTTTTCTAGTTCTTTATATCTATCTCCTATTGTTTCATTGGTACCTGTTTTATGGTCTAATCCTCCTACTATCAGTAGTCTACTATTTCCCTGTTTTGCTGTTCTAAAGCTGATTGTTGGTTTTTCGCTATTAATATACATTCCCGAAAATAATTCTTCTGTTACTTCTCCTGCTATAAGGTATGATGTTTGCTGATACATTTTTAGGAAGTAGAATCCCGGTGCATTGATAATAGGATATCTAGATGCCATAATTACATATTTTGCATGAATTGTATTGGTATCTGTAAAAATACGATAGCCATCCTCTTCTTTTTTGACATCCATTACTTTGGTGTGTTCATAAATCGTTCCGCTTCTGCTCTATTATTTTTTGTGCAAGTGCTTTTCCATATTTTACAGGATGAAACATAGCCTGATTTTGAAAAACTATTGCGCCTAAATGTGGAAATGGTAGTTCTGTTTTTTCTACAAACTTGCTATCTCCCCCAATAGAATTTACTGCTTTTACTTCCAATTTTATTTTTTCTACCTCATCCTGCTCATTTGTAAATACGTAAGATGGTTGTTTTTCAAAGTCACAATCTATTTTTTCTTGCTTTATTATTTTTTCTATTTCTTGTATAGCATTTTCATTTGCCTCATAATACTTTTGGGCCGTTTCTTTTCCAAAAGTATCTATTAAATATTCATAAAATAAACCATGCTGACTTGTTATTTTTGCAGTTGTATTTCCACTGGTTTTACTAAGTATAGTATCCTTTTCTAGAATACACACCGGATAGCCCTGTTTAGAGAGTAAATAGCCACAGGTAATGCCCGTTAGTCCTCCTCCTATAATACAAACCTCCACCTCTTTATTTTCTCTTAAGCTTTTATATTCTTCTTTTTTATTTTCTAATAACCATAATGATTGCATAAAAAAACCTCCCTTTTTAGTATCTCCTAAAAAAGGAAGTTTATGTATTTTATGAAGAAGATATTTTTCGTTTTGCCATCATAACATCTAAATTCACAACAATTGGCATACTATCTTCCCCCCTTTTTTTGCATACTATATCTCCTCATTTCTACCAATCGTTTCTAAACTTTTTTGTACTGCTTTTTGGTTATAATTCCACTCCCAAATACTATTCTCTTCCTGAAGTTCTTTTTCTACTTGTACAAAATAGTCTTTTACTTTCTCTCTTACTTCTGTATTACGAGAAGTAAGTAGCCTTTCTGTTTCTTTTACACTATCTATACTTGTATGATATAGTAAATACGATAAATCAATATCCTCTGTTTGTTCTCCTTTTTCAAAGAAAAGGTCTATATTTGTTTTGGCAATCATTCTGTCCACATTTATCCCATTAAACAGAGCATACATTACTAGAATGATAGCTACATAACTAGGAAACAAAGCCACTTTTTTATGCATAATATAAAGTGTAGTAGGAATCATCAGTAATAGTTCTGTAGCAATAGCAAAAAACACTGCCACACGTAAAAAGGTTAATCCGTATTCTTGCTCATATAAATACATACGATAAAAAGAAGAAAGTAATATAATAACGGTAAACACTACCAATAACAGTTTCATAACAGTAGTATACTTCTTTTCTTTTACTCCCATAGATTTAGGAAGCACAATAAGCATTAGATTTATTAAAGAAACAATGACAAGTTGAAAATAGCCTTGTCTTGCATAATCAGCATACGAAATTCCTCCCGTACTTCCCATTCTCGTAAACAAAAATACTATCTGAATTCCACAAAATACAAGGTAAATACCATTTAAAATGGTAACAATGAGATGATAGGTAAAAGAATCTAATTTCCATTTTGGTATATACTCTTTTTTATCAATTTCTGTGTAACTTGTTTTTTCTCCTAATACATTATAAAAAATGGTTACCAGATACAAAAATAAAAGTAAAAGAACAACAATACGGAAAAATAAGGAAAATAGCACTTCCTCGGTAAAAATATTTTGTAATTGTAAAATAATATTGCTAAACATACCGGCAAAAATACTATCTGCCGAAATAAGTAGTGCTAGCACAAAAAGTACAATGGGAATCGTAATACAAATAGCTTTAAATATTTTTTTACCCTTTCCTCCTACTTTTGTATTCGGCTCTGCAATAAAAACATTTTTTATTGCACCTAGTGCATTTCCTAAATATTCTATTCCTCCTATAAAAATACTAAATATTTTAGACACGGTTTTTACAAAGGTAACATCTTTTTGTTCCAACCTAAGAATCATATACCCAGTTAATCCTAACATAACAAAAGCATTGAGTACCCTTAGTATTTCATTATTACATATTCCATATGTGATACTTAAAAATAAAATAGGAACACAAAGCCAAAGTGCATTTTTATTTTTCAATTTTCCTTTTTTATCCAATAGATAAAAAATAAAAAATAGGCAAACAATGCAAAAGAAAAATACAGATATTCCTGGTCTTTGACCATACAATAAAATAGAATGTAGAATGCTTAATACTAAGCTTCCCATAACAACTACTTTCATTGTTCCACCTCCTAAGATGGCTATATTATATTTTCTCTATTCTCGTTTGTCAATGTTTCTTTATTGTTTTTCGATATTGCATTTTTCTACTTTTTTCCTAGTTTTAATCTTATTTCCAATGTTTTACCTCCTCTTGTTACTTGAAGTGTTACTTCGTCTCCTGGATTTTTGGTATAGATATACCCCCTTAGCTCACTCATTTTTTGAAGGTCTAACGCATCTATTTTTTGAATAATATCTCCCACTTTTAAACCAGAAGTATAAGCAGGTCCATCTACGCTTACCTGCGCTACATAAATACCCTTTGTAAAGTTTAATTTAGAATCCAAATATGGAATTACCTCTTTATCATAGGCAAAAATTCCTAGATTTGCTTCGTTAAATTCTCCTGTTTGCGTTATTTTTTCGATAATGGGTTTAATATAATTAATCGGTGTCGCAAAACCTATTCCTTCTGCAGAGGTTATTTTAATAGAATTAATACCAATCACTTCTCCATCTACATTAATAAGGGGACCTCCACTGTTTCCCGGATTAATAGTAGCATCAGTTTGAATTAAATCTTCCATATAACTTGCTGTTTCCTCTTCTTCAATTTTAATGGTTCTATCTACTGCACTAATAATTCCAGAAGTAACGGTTCTTTGAAATTCAAATCCAATTGGATTTCCGGATAGCAAAGACGGTTTCTCCAACACGAATATTGTCCGAATCTCCTAATTTTGCATAACTTAAATTTTTCTCGTTTATCTTGATGATGGATAAGTCAATATCACTATCAGACCACACTACATTAGCATTATAGGTACTCCCGTTTTCCAAAGTAACATAACAATTACCATATTTACTTCCTGAAACATGTTCATTGGTTAGTATGTATCCATTATCTGATACAATAACTCCTGTTCCTAGTCCTAAACTAGTAGCACTATCGTTTAAGAAAATGGTACTTCCTGCATTTTTTATCTTAGAAATTCCCACTACACTGCTGGTTACTTCTTCTATCATATCTGCTACTTCTTTACTTTCTTCCTTTACTTCCTCTATCGTCTTTTTTGTCTTTTCTGCCGTATAGTTACTATTCTGGTTTTCTTCTGCTATTTCTATTTCTTGATATCTTTGATACAGTACAAGCCCTAGCATAAGTAGTAATATAGCAATAAAAACTCCCACAAATAATTTGATTATCTTTTTATTTTCTTCTCTTTTCTTATATCGATACATGTTTTCTTATCACCCTTAATAGTGTTTCCATTCTTACTGCTTTTAAACAATCCTACCCTTTTTCTTGTTTGGTAAGTTTCGATTTTTTTGTGTTTTTTCCTACTTCTTTTTACTATTCTTCTATTTTTTCGTCTGAAACCCTTGAAATACGTGTCTATTTGAGATATAATTTTGTATGATTTGAACCATTTATTTAGAGTTTTATGGAGGATGTTAAAATGAATGTAAAGACATATGATCTAACAAATCCACAGAAATCTATATGGCTGACAGAAGAATTTTTTAATCGGAACTAATATCAATAATATTAGTGGAAATATTATCATCCATAAAAAAGTAGATTTCACACTATTAGAAAAGGCACTCAATGTATATGTGCAAAGAAATGATGCTATCCGCATCCGCATTATACAAGAAAAAGACCAAGTAAAACAATACATCGCAGACTACACACCATTTTCTGTTTCACTTGTTTCTTTAAGTACCAAAGAAGATTTAGAACAATTTAATCAGACAATCGTGCAACCTATTTTTTCTATTCTCGATTCCAATTTGTTCCGCTTCACTTTGTTTCAATTCAAAGACGGAAGTGGTGGTCTAAACGTCACCTTTCACCATCTCATTGCAGATGCATGGACAATGAGTTTATTTGTTAGCGAAGTAATGGAATTATACTATCAATTAGTACAACACCAGTTTCTTTACGACTCTTCCAATCCTAGTTATTTAGAATATTTACAAACCGAACAAGAATATATAAAAAGTGATAAATATCAGAAAGATGCTAGCTTCTGGGAAGAAACTTATTCTACAGAACCAGAATATGCACCTATTATGAACTACTCTTCAAAACAAAGTGAAATATTAGTAAAAGCTTCTCGTAAGGCTTTTACGTTATCTTCTACACTCTATCACCAATTACTATCTTATTGTAAAACACAAAATATATCTATCTATACTTTCTTAATGACGATTTATTCTATTTATTTATCCAAAATCAACAATATAACTGCCCCTATTATAGGGACACCAATTTTGAACCGTACTAATAAAAAAGAAAAAAGTACCGCTGGTATGTATATTAGTACGATTCCTTTTTGCGTTCGCATCCATTCCGATAGTAAATTTTCAGAACTCGTAAAAGAAGTTTCCACCGAGCAACTTCGTATTTTTAGACACCAAAAATACCCATATAGTGAAGTGTTAGAACATGTTAAAAAGAAATACGCTATCAAACATAATTTATATGATATTGTAGTATCTTATCAAAATGCGAAGAATACTTCTGCTACTTTCGCCATTCCTTATACCACAGAATGGTTATTTAACGGAACAATTGGTGATAGTTTAGAAATTCATTTTTACGATATGGATGGAACAGGTACCTTCTCTATTTATTATGATTATCAAATAGCAAAGTTCACAGAGCAAGATATTATCTCTATTCATGAAAGAATACTAGAAATGATTTCTCGAGTTTTAGAAAACCCAGAAATGTGTATCCGAGATTTAGAAATAGTAACCACACAAGAAAGAGATACAATATTACACACTTTTAATGCTACCGATTTCGCTTTTGATACCCAAAAACCAATGATAGAATATTTTGAAGAACAAGTACAAAAACATCCAGATAAAACTGCTCTTGTATTTCAGGAACATACTTATACTTATGCACAACTGAATGCAAAAGCAAATCAAATTGCACACTTATTGCAAACACAAGGCATAACAAAGGAACAAGTCGTTGCCGTTTTAATGGAACGTTCGGATTTACTTGTTATTAGTATGCTTGGTATTTTAAAAGCAGGTAGCGTATATACCCTTCTTTTACCTAGCTTACCGGAAAAAAGACTAAAATACATGTTAGATACAGCAGATGTTAAGGCAGTTCTTACAACAACACAAAACTGCTCTATTGATTATCCTTCTACACTACTACTTGATACGATTTCCTTAGATAATTACTCTGCTAGTAATGTCTTAGAAAAAGGTATTAACGAAGATTCTTTATCTGTTGTATATACTTCTGGTTCTACTGGAACCCCAAAAGGAGTATTATTACGAAGACTAGGTATGATAAATGTAGTATATTTATACCAAACTTCTATGAAATTAGAGCCTTTAGAGAGGTTTTTGAGTATTTGCTCTCCTTCTTTTGATATGTTTGCTGTAGAAGTATGGTTGCCTCTTTTAACAGGAAAAACACTATTTTTTGCCGACACAGAGGAAGAAAAAAATCCAATTGCCATGGGAGAATGTATCCAAAAAAATCGTATCGAATTTATGCTTATTACTTCTTCTAAAATGGATTTATTGCTAGATACACCTTCTGTTTTGCAAAGCGTTAAAGCAATTCAACTTGGTGGAGAAGTATTAACTCCTACTTTTTATGAAAAAGTAAAACAATATATGACAGCTGCTATTTTTAATGGATATGGTCCTACAGAAGCAACTGCTTGTACTACTACAAAACAAATTACAGACTCTTCTAATATTACTATTGGTAAACCTCTTTGTAACACCAAAGTATATATTTGTAATAAAGATGGAAACTTATGCCCAATTGGCATTCCTGGTGAACTATGTATTGGTGGAATGGGAATTGCCAAACGCTATATTCATAATGCAGAAGCTACTGCCAAAAGTTTTCTTCCTAATCCATTTGATACCGGAATGCTCTATCGCTCTGGCGATATTGCTTGTTATCGTGGAGATGGCGAAATAGAATACATTGGTAGAAATGATTTTCAAGTAAAATTACACGGACAACGTATTGAATTAGAAGAAATTACTACTGCTTTAAAAGAAATTGAAGGCATTCGAACAGCCATTACCATGTTACAAACTGTAAATACATACTCTGTTATTTGCTCTTATTATGTAAGTGAGCACGAAATAAATCCAGAAATAATAAAGGCTATTCTTTCTAAAAAATTACCTTATTATATGATACCTTCTTATTTTGTGCATCTTACTAACATGCCACTTACTGCCAACGGAAAAGTGGATCGCAAGGCACTTCCAGAGATACAAATAGAAGAAAAATATGTAGCACCAAGTACTTTAACAGAACAAAAATTATGCACTATTTGGGAAACTTTATTATCTAAGTCTCCTATTAGTATAGAAAGTAACTTTTTTACTATTGGTGGTGATTCCTTAAGTGCTATTCGTATGATTACACAAATTGAAAAAGTATTTCATGTAAAATTACTGGTAAAAGATATTTTTACCAATCATACCATCAAAAATTTAGCAAAAAGGATTGACTCTTCCCCAAATGAAGTAGAAGAAAATAAGCCAATTCCAAAAGCGGAAAAGAAAGAAATCTATCCTCTTTCTTCTGCCCAAAGAAGGATTTATTACTCTACTACCATGACCTCACAAAACACTACCGTATACAATATGCCTATGATTGTTCGTTTAGAAGGTCCTGTAGACGAAAAAAGACTAGAAATGTGCATTCAAAAACTTATGCAAAAACACGCTTCTTTACGAACCTATTTTACCGTAACCGATTCTGGAGAAGTGGTACAGAGAATAAAAGATACTGTTTCTTTTACCCTTCCTGTACAAAAAACGAAAAAAAGAAGTATTTCATCCTTGTTTCAGGACTTTATTAAGCCATTTGCTTTAGAAAAGGCCCCATTAATGCATGTAGCATTTTTCTCCTCTACTAAAAATACCAGTTATCTCTTCTTAGATTTACACCATAGTATTGTTGATGGTAGCTCTGTCTCTCTTTTATTAGAGGAATTATCTAAACTTTATAATGGGCTTACCTTAGAAGAATCTGCTATTGATTACCCAGACTTTGCTGTATGGGAAGATGCTTGTTTGCAAAATAACTCCTTTGCGGAAAGTAAAGAATTTTGGCAAAACGAACTTACAGGAGAACTTCCGCTTCTTGCTCTTCCTACCACTTATCAAAGACCGGAAACAAGAGATTTTAAAGGGAACCACTACTTATCTACGATTGAAAAAACAAAAGCCCAAAAAATCAAAATCTTAGCAGGACAACTACATACCACACCATATATTATTTTACTTGCCTGCTATTACATTTTATTATATAAATACTCTGGTCAAGAAGATATTATTGTTGCTTCCCCTGTTAGTGGCAGATATCGTGAAGAATTAAAAAATATGGTAGGAATGTTTGTAAATAGCATCCCTATTCGCGAAACTATTTCAGGAAAAATGACAATACAAGACTTTATTCTACACCTTAGCAACCACTTTTTAGATTGTATAGACCATCAAGAATATCCTTTTGATGAAATGGTAAAAGACAAAAAAGAAAAACGCGATGCCTCTAGGAACCCTATTTTTGATACCATGTTTGTGTACCAAAATGAAGGAATACCAAATTTTTCTTTTTCCAACATCAATGCCTCTTTACTAGACTTTCCAAATACCATTTCTAAATTTGATGTTTCTCTAGAAATTTTTCCAAAAGAAAGTAGCTATTCTCTTTCTTTTGAATATGCCACTTCTCTATTTTCTAGAGAATATATTGATAACTTTTGTAAGCATTACCAAGTTATTGTATCTACTGTACTAGAAGATATACAAGCATCTATTGCCTCTATTTCTATGCTTACCAGTAGTGAAAAGAAAAAAATAATAGCATTTAATACCACCCAAAAAGATTATGCAAGAGAAGAAACAATTGAAGAAACCTTTTATCGTATGGTAGAACAAAACCCAAAAAAGATTGCATGCTTTTATGAAAACACTTGTCTTTCTTACGAAGACTTAAACCAAAAATCCAATCAAGTAGCTAACTTTTTAGTAAAAAAAGGTGTTTTGCCAAATACGATTATTGGTATTTTAGCTTCTCGCACTCCTAACTTACAAATTTATATGCTTGGTATTTTAAAAGCAGGAGCAGGCTATCTTTTGATAGACCCTTCCCTACCAGAAGATAGAATAGAATACATGCTTACCAACGCCCAAGCTCCTTTTTGCTTTATCGAAGAAGGAATAAAAGAATTACATTATCCTAGTGTAGCAATAGGAAGTAGCGAAATCGTAACAAATGATACACAAAATCTTCCTATTAAGTCTACTAATGAAAACATCTTTTGTATTATATACACCTCTGGTTCTACTGGTGTTCCTAAAGGTGTTACCTTAAAAAGACAGGGTATTTTAAATATGCTATTAAGTTATAAAGAAATATTACATACCGATTGTTGTGAACGTTTCTTTAGTATTAGTGCTGTTTCTTTTGATATGTTTATTGTAGAAAACTTTATTCCTCTTCTTTCTGGAAAAAGTGTAGTACTCTCCAATGAAGAGGAACAGAAAATTCCAACCTACATGCGAAAAATTATATTAGAAAAACAAATAGACTTTTTGCTAACTACACCTTCTCGTATGGAATTACTACTTTCTCCGGAAACCAGAGATTGTCTCATGAGATTAAATATAATCCAATTAGGAGGAGAAGTATTTACCCCAACACTATATAAAGCACTTCGAGAATATACGAATGCACACCTGTTTAATGGATATGGTCCTTCCGAAATAACGGCATGTTGTTCTAGTAAAGAAGTAACCTCTGCCGAAGATATTACTATTGGAAAACCTTTTTGCAACACCCAAATTTATGTATGCAATAAAGATAAAAATATTTGCCCTATCGGAGTAGAAGGAGAAATTTGCGTAGTAGGAGATGGCGTAAGCCTTGGCTATGTTAATAATCCAGAAGCCACTAAAAAAGCATTCCTTCCAAACCCATTTGGTGAAGGTGTGCTATATGCAACAGGCGATATCGGCAAACTAAATGCTAACGGAGAATTAGAATATGTTGGTAGAAACGATTTTCAAATAAAAATAAGAGGCTTACGTGTAGAATTATCCGAAATTGAAAAAAGGTTATTGCAAATTCCAGAAATTAAAAAAGGAACTGTTGTCTATGTAAAACAAGCAGAAAACCCATTTATTGCAGCCTTTTACGTGGCAGACGAAACCTTAGCAACTAGTTATATTCGTACTTTATTATCCAATTCACTACCACTGTACATGGTTCCTAAATACATTATACCAATTGCGCAATTACCTATTACCAAAAATGGAAAGATTGATAAAAAAGCATTAGAAAAGTATAACTTTAGCACACAAGAAGAACGTAATTACGTTCCACCACAAACGCCTACCCAAAAAATTTTATGTGAGGTTTGGGAAGAATTATTACATACTACAGTAGGAATTGATGACGATATTTTTGAATTAGGCGCAGACTCTTTACTTGCTATCAAATTTAAAGTAGAATTATTAGCAAAGAATATAGATATTACTTATGGAGATATTTTTAAATATCGTACCGTAAGAACACTTTCAGAAGTAAAAAAAGAATGTGCCCCAGAAAGTGATACCGAAGATTATTCTGCTATTCATGCATTACTAGAAAAAAATGATATTCGATACTTTCAAAAGACACCTGTTTGTACCCATCACAATGTGTTACTACTTGGTTCTAATGGTTTTGTAGGAATGCACCTATTAGATAGCTTTTTACAAAAAGATACAGGAAATATTTACTGTATTGTTCGCGACAAAGATGGCATTAAAGCAGAAAAACGTTTTATGGATATTTTACATTTTTACTTTGGTAGTAAATGGGATGTTTACTTAAATCGACGTATCTTTGTTATTTCTGGAAGCATTATCAGTGATAACTTTGGACTAGAACGAAATGTATATGAAAATTTAGCACAAAAAATTGACATTGTTGTAAATGCCGCAGCCATTGTAAAGCATTATGGAAATATTGAAAAATTCAAAAAAATCAATGTAGACTCTACTAGCAAAATGGTACAATTTTGTAATCGTTTCCATAAGCCTTTATTCCACATTTCTTCCCTTAGTGTATCTGGTAACATGTCATTAGATGGAAATCATTCTGATAGAACAGACTTAACCCGGAACGGAAATCAATTTTAGTGAGAAAAATTTATTTATTGGACAAAAACTAAATAACGATTATATCAAGAGTAAATTTGATGCAGAAAAAATTATTTTAAGAAGTAAAATAGAAGATGGATTAGAAGCACAAATTTTCCGTTTAGGAAATATTACTAGTCGTTATTCCGATGGTGTATTCCAAAAAAATCATACGGAAAATGCCTTTTTAAACCGTATTCAAACTATTTGTAACATCCATGCAGTTCCAGACTACTTGCTAGACTCTTATATTGAGTTTACCCCAGTAGATTCTTGTGCAGAAGCAATGGTTACGTTAATTCAACACTACCATAAAGAATTTTCCGTATTCCATATATATGATGCTAATCACCTATGGATACGCGATTTTGTAACCTATCTAAACCAAAACGGAATTTTAGTAAAGCACTTATCTGCTTCTGATTTTGAAGCTTTAGTAAACAAACTGCTACAAGAAGATACGAAAAAAGATATATTAGCTGGTATTGTAAATGATTTTGGACCAAAAAAAGAATTGGTTTACACTTCTGATATTCATATTGTATCCGAATTTACAAGGGCTATTTTACATACCGCTGGGTTCCACTGGCCTGAGATTGATGCTACCTATATTCAAAAATATATTACCTATTTACAATCCATTCATTTTATTTAGGAGGGTTTATCGATGCAAAATTTACCATATTTAATTGCAATGACATTTTCTGAAATTATTATTGTAGTATTGTTTATTGCTATCCTATTTTCCAAAAAGCAAAAAGGACAAATTCAGAAAGCCTTTATGGCATTAATTGGTTTTATGTTTATTTGGACTACTTGTTTAATGTTACAAATTCTGTTACAAAATACCGACATTCCACCGGTTCGTTTTGAATGTTATGCTGCCTTTGGTGCATGTTTTGCACCTTTGGCATACTATGCTATTGGTATTATTTTTGAACAAACCAAGGTAAAATGGAAATGGTACTATTCTCTATTATTAATTATACCAATTACCTCCATTGTTCTTTTATTTACAAACGATTATCATCATTTGTTTTATCAAAAATATTCTATTTACATACAAGATACTGTGTTTGGAACATATTTTCCTATTCACTCTATCTATACTTATGTATTTTTGGCACTTGGTTTATTCCATTTGTTACGTTACTCTGTACGAAACTCTGGATTTTTCTCCAAGCAGTCCGCTTTATTAGTAATTGGTATGTTAATTCCAATTGCAGTTAATATTTTAGGGTTATTTGGCATTCCAATGGCTGTCTATTTAATGCCTATCTCCTTTACCTTTACCCTACTTTTCTTTGTGCTTGCTATTTTTAAGTTTAAATTTTTAACCATTACACCAATTGCACTACAAAAAGTAGTAGACCGCATTTCCGACAGCTATATTGTTCTTAACTCCGATAATGTCATCATTGATTTTAACAAAACATTTTTGCATACATTTTCAATTGAACCAGAACAAATTCGAAACCAAAATCTACTAACTATTTTGCAAAAAAATAATCTATTTCAATTTAATATTGAAGTGCTAAAAGATACTATGCAAGAAGTACGAACCAACCCTAAGACCTTTAAATTTCAAACCAGTTTAACGGACAAGACAAAATATTTTAATATTGAAATCAGTGGAATTTATACGGATGGCAACTTTTTAGGAACAATTATTTTATTTAAAGATACCACACAACATATGTTAGATATGAAAACCATCAAAAATAACCAAGACATGTTAATGGAAAAAGAACGACTTGCATCACTTGGTCAGTTAATTGGTGGTATTGCCCATAACTTAAAAACTCCTATTATGTCTATTTCTGGTGCAGCAGAAGGTCTGCACGATTTAATTAGAGAATATGATTTATCCATTGGAGACCCAGAAGTAACAGAAGAAGACCATCACGCTATTGCCAAAGATATGGCAGAATGGGTTGCCAAAATTAAAACACATGTTGCCTATATGTCCGATATTATTACTGCAGTAAAAGGACAAGCTGTTACTTTTGCAGAAGATGAAAATAATTCTTTTACCGTAGAAGACCTTGTAAAACAAGTAAATATATTAATGCGTCATGAATTAAAAAATGCCTTAATTGAACTAAACGTCCAATTAAAAGTAGACGCAAAAACAGAGTTAAAAGGAAATATTAATAGTTTAGTACAAGTAATTAATAACATGATATCCAATGCTATTCAATCCTACAATGGAAAAACAAACGAAACAATTGAATTTATCATAGAAAAAGATGAAGAAAATAACAAAATTATTCTTTCTATTGCTGATAAAGGCTGTGGTCTTACCGATACCGTAAAAGAAAAACTATTTAAGGAAATGGTTACCACCAAAGGAAAAAATGGTACTGGTTTAGGATTATTTATGTCCTATTCTAACATTCGTGCTCATTTTAACGGAACCATAACCTTTGAATCCGAGCAAGGAAAAGGAACTGTTTTCCATATTATTTTACCAATGTTGTCCTAGCTGAATTTGTTAAAAATTACCAAAGAAAAATTTCGACTTTCTTGTCGTATTTTGTTGATTTTTTTCATAGATATCTGTTATAATCAGCTTAGGCTATAAAGAATCGAGGTGTTTATTTTGAGAAAAAACATGCAAACCGGAGAACACTCTGGCTATAAAATTATTGCTGTTGATGATGAACAAGGCATTTTAGACTCTTTATCCATCTTCTTAAAACGTTCAGGCTATGATTTTGTAGGAATTACGAATCCAATAGACGCCATTGAAAGAGTAAAAGAAGAACATTTTGATTTAATGATTTTAGACTTTATTATGACTCCTATTCATGGTGACCAAGTAGTAGAAGAAATTCGTAAATTTAACCAAGAACTTTATATTTTATTATTAACCGGTCACAAGGACTTAGCCCCACCTTTGGATACTATTCGAAGATTAGATATTCAAGGGTATTGTGAAAAAAGCGATAAGTTTGACCAATTATTACTTCTTATCGAATCTGGTATAAAGTCTATTGAACAAATGAATACCATAAAACGTATGAATGAAGAATTAAAAGATACTAATCGTAAATTGGAACAATCGTATCTAGATACCATCCAAACATTACGTTATACAGTAGAAGCCAAAGACCCATATACACGAGGTCATTCCGACCGTGTATCCGAATATTCTGTTCTTATAGGAAGAACATTAGACCTTCCAGAAGAACAAATTAATATTTTAAGAGTAGGCGGTCTTTTCCACGATATCGGAAAAATTGGAGTACCTGATAGTGTTTTATTAAAAAACGCTAAACTAACAGACGAAGAATATGCACAAATTAAAAAACATCCTACCATAGGAGCTCATATTCTTTCTACTGCCACTACTTTCCAAGATATTCTTCCTATTGTAAAACATCACCATGAACGTTATGATGGGAAAGGATATCCATCTGGACTAGCAGGAGAAGATATTCCTTATCTTGCTCGTATTGTAGCAGTAGCAGATACCTTTGATGCCATGACATCCAAGAGGCCTTACCGTGACGCACTTCCAATAGAACGTGTAAAGGAAGAATTTATAAAAGGAATGGGTACACAATTAGATCCAAGTATTACCGATACTTTTTTACAATTATTAGACCAACATTTTTCTGAAATTCAGGAGATAATGGAAAAATATGATTAATATTTTTTCATTTTTCACATAACTTTAATTAGAAAGGGGGAGTTTTTGTGGTTGCTTTTGAGATTAGGCGTACTGCAAGAGAAAATTTAAGTGGAAAGTGGGGAAAAGCAGCATTAATCACCTTTTGTTTTGTAATAGTAGAATTCGTGATTAATTTTATTTCTGGGCTTCTTTCTGGAATACCAGTTCTTGGTTTTTTATGTGTTGTAGCAACATGGATTATCGCCCTTCCTCTTAGCTATGGTCTATTAGTTTCTATGATTCGTTTAAAAAGAGGAGATGCCGTAGAATGTTTTGACTTTTTTACGATTGCTACTTCTAACATAAAACGTGTTTGGGGTATTGTCGGAAACATTATTCTCAAACTATTACCATTTGTCATTGTTGCCATTATCTTAATGGTTTGCGTAACCTATTCGCTTACTTCCTTTGTTTATCACTCTGCACTATCTGTATTAGGAGGAAGTATGCATAGTGGATTTGGAATGGCTAGCCTATTTCCACTTTTTGCAATTGCACTAGTAGTAGTAGACATTTTGTTAATAGTAAAAGGATTACGTTATGCACTTTCTTTTTATCTTTTATATGATTATCCAGAACTTTCTGGAAAAGAACTTGTAGAAAAAAGTAGCGACTATATGACCGGTAACCGTTGGAAATTAGTTTGGTTGCAACTTACCTTTATTGGTTGGATGTTTCTTGCTGCCTTTACTTTTGGAATTGGATATTTTTGGCTAATTCCTTACATGTTAATTGCAAGCATCATCTTTTATGAAGATGTATCTGGAAAAGTAACAACAACCAAAACATCACAAACAGTTGTTACAACACCAGAAGTAATAACACCTACAGATACTAATAATCCTATTAGTAATGCAGAAGATAACAATCCTGATGACCAAGGACCAATTATTTTAAATTAAAACCTAAAAAAATACGTAGCATCTTTATTTGCTACGTATTTTTTTGTATTTCATTATAGTTTCATACTAAGACCTACTTTTTGTCTTTCCTTATCTAGTTTAATTACCTTTACTTTTACAATATCTCCTACTGCTACTACATCAGAAGGATTTTTTACAAAGCTGTGGCTCATTTCTGAAATATGTACTAGTCCATCATGTTTTACCCCAATATCTACAAATGCTCCAAAGTCAATAACATTTCTTACCGTTCCTGTTAATACCATACCTTCTGTTAAGTCTTCAAATTTTAATACATCATTACGTAAAATAGGTTTTGGCATATCTTCTCTTGGGTCTCTTCCCGGTTTTGCAAACTCTTTTATCATATCCTCTAATGTCATCTCACCTACTCCTAGCTCTTTAGCTGTTTTAGGAATGGATAAAGAATGTAATTTTTCCTTTATTTCTTGTACTTTTTCTTTACTTAGTAAATCTTCTTTTTGGTATCCAATTTGCTCTAATAATTTTTCTGCTACCTCGTAGCTTTCTGGGTGTACTGCAGTTATTTCTAATGGATTGTTACCATCATAAATACGAATAAATCCTGCACATTGTTCGTATGCTACTTTTCCCAGTTTTGGTACTTTTAATAATTCTTTTCTATTTTTTAGTTTTCCATTGGCGTCACGGTATGCCACAATGTTTTTTGCAATTTGCTTATTAATTCCCGCAACATAAGAAAGTAAAGATGGTGTTGCTGTGTTAACATCTACTCCAACACTATTTACACTATCTTCTATTACATTGGTAAGGCTTTCTTCTAACTGCTTTTGATTCACATCATGTTGATATTGCCCTACTCCAATCGCTTTTGGATCTATTTTTACAAGCTCTGCTAATGGGTCTTGCAAACGTCTTGCAATAGAAATAGCACCTCGAATAGATACATTAATATCTGGATATTCTTCTGTTGCAAGTTTAGAAGCAGAGTACACAGAAGCTCCTGCTTCACTAACAATCGTATAATGTACCTCTCGTTTTGCTTCTTTTATCATATCTGCCACAAACTGTTCCGATTCGCGAGAAGCTGTTCCATTTCCAATAGAAATCATATCAACTTTATCTTTTTCTATTAAACGTAATAGCTCTTTTTTAGCACCTTGTACATCGTTTTGTGGCTCTGTAGGGTAAACGGTTGTTGTATCTAATACTTTTCCTGTTTCATCAATAATCGCTATTTTACAACCTGTACGGTAAGCAGGGTCAAATCCCATTACTGTAAGACCTTTTAATGGTGCTGCTAGTAACAATTGTTTTGCATTTTTTCCAAAAACTTTAATGGCCTGCTCCTCTGCTTTTTCTGTTAAATCCGAACGAATTTCTCTATCAATAGAAGGTTCTATTAATCTTTTATAACTATCCTGAATAGTAAGCTGTAGCTCTTCTAAAAAAGGAGAGTTTTGTCGAATAATGTCTTTTTCAATAGATTCCAAAATTTTCTCTTCTGGCTTTTCTATTTTTACCTTTAAAAAGCCCTCTTTTTCTCCTCTGTTAATAGCAAGTATTCTATGACTTGGAATACGATTTACGGCTTCTTCGTATTCGTAATACATTTCGTAGTTGGATTTTTCCTCTGGATTTTCTGCTTTTGTTACTATTTTTGCTTCTCTGTAACAAGTCTTTTTTATTTGTTTACGGTACTTCGGTTCATCAGAAATGGTTTCTGCAATAATATCTAATGCACCTTGTATTGCTTCTTCTACCGTAGTTACACCTTTTTCTTCATTTACATATTCTTTTGCAACTTCTGCAAGCGGTCTTGTTTCTTGTTGCAAATAAATAATAGTAGCAAGTGGTTCTAATCCTTTTGCTTTTGCTATTGTTGCCCTTGTTTTCTTTTTTTGTTTGTATGGTCTATACAAATCTTCTACTTCTGCTAAGGTATTTGCTTCTTCTATTTGATTTTTTAGTTTCTCTGTTAATTTCCCTTGCTCCTCAATAATCCTTACTACTTCTTCTTTTCTTGCTTCTAAATTTCTTAAATACTGTAGTCTTTCCTCTAAATTACGAAGGGTTTCATCACTTAAACCGCCTGTTACTTCCTTACGGTAACGAGCAATAAAGGGAACGGTATTTCCCTCATCCATTAACCCAACCGCTGCAGATACCTGTGTTTCTTTTATTTTTAGTTCTTCTGCTATTGTTTGCGTAATACTTTTCATCTGTTTGACCTCTTTCTTTTATTCAATTCCTAAATACTCATTATATGTTACTTCTTTATCCACCATACCGCTCTTCTTTAAATCGATAATACGGTTTGCCACCGTTTGTGTTAATTGATGGTCATGAGAAGTAAATAAAATATTTCCTTTAAAACGGCTCATTCCATCATTTAAAGAAGTAATCGCTTCCATATCTAAATGGTTGGTTGGCTCATCAAAAATTAAGAAATTAGCACCAGAAAGCATCATTTTAGAAAGAACACATCTTACCTTTTCTCCTCCTGATAGCACACTTACCTTTTTTAATGCTTCCTCACCAGAAAATAACATTCTACCTAAAAAGCTTCTTACATAAGTTTCGTCTGGGTCTTTGGAATACATTCTAAGCCAATCGGTTAAAGACATATCTTGTTCAAATAAATAGTTATTATCCTTTGGAAAATAATTATGGGTAATGGTAGTACCCCAAATAATTTCTCCTTCATCTGGCTCTAACTCTCCAGCAATAATTTGGAAAAGCACGGTTTTGGCATTTTCGTTATCTGCCAAAAATGCTATTTTGTCCCCTGTTTTTACGGTAAAACTAATGTTATCTAGTATTTTTTCTCCTTCTACTGTTTTAGAAATGTTTTTTACCTGTAAAATCTCTTTCCCTGGTTCTCTATCTGGTTTAAAATCAATATATGGGTATCTTCTATTTGATGGTCTTATTTCTTCTAACTGGATTTTTTCTAAGGACTTTTTACGAGAAGTTGCCTGTTTAGATTTAGAAGCATTGGCGCTAAATCTTGCAATAAAGTCTTGTAATTCTTTAATTTTTTCTTCCTTTTTCTTGTTGGCTTCTTTGGCTTGTTTTAAAGCAAGCTGACTAGATTCGTACCAAAAATCGTAGTTACCTGGGTATACTTGTATTTTTCCAAAATCGACATCAGCAATATAGGTACATACTTTATTTAAAAAATAACGGTCATGAGATACCACAATAACAGTGTTTTCAAAATTAATTAAAAACTCTTGTAACCAATCAATTGCCTTTACATCTAAGTCGTTGGTTGGCTCGTCTAATAACAAAACATCTGGGTTACCAAATAGTGCTTGTGCAAGTAGCACTTTAACCTTATCCTTTGCCTCTACCTCACGCATGTACTTACTTTGTAGCTCTGTAGAAATTCCTAAGTCATTTAATAACATACTAGCATCAGACTCTGCATTCCATCCATCTAACTCTGCAAACCTTTCCTCTAACTTAGCAGCCTTCATACCATCTGCCTCGGAAAAATCTGGTTTTGCATAAATAGCATCCTTTTCTTTCATAATATCGTATAACTCTTTGTTACCCATAATAACAGTATCTAATACCTTGTAATCCTCAAACGCAAAGTGATCCTGCTTTAAAACAGAAAGCCTCTCGCCCTTTCCTAAAGAAACCTCCCCCTTACTAGGCTCCAATTCTCCAGAAAGAACCCTCAAAAAAGTAGACTTTCCAGCGCCATTTGCCCCAATAATACCATAGCAATTTCCTTTATTAAACTTAATATTAACATCCTCAAATAAAACTCTTTTTCCAAACCTAACGGTTACACCAATTGCGTTTAACATGAACGCCTTCCTCCTAGTATATATTTTTTCAAAGCCTATTATACCCGATTTGAAAAAATTTTTCAAGCCTACTATGGTGCTAAAGTATATGGATTTCCTTCGCTTCCATCACCTCCTGTAACTTTGATTCCAGATTTCAGACGAAATATAAGACGCAAGCCATTAGAACGGCTCTCCCCATGCTCGTTGTCACCAGAATATACATAACATAGGCGGTCGTAGAACAGGTTGCCACTCGCATTCACAAAACGCACGTAGAAGTTACTTATGATAGAAGTAGCATCGGTAACACGGGAGTCTAGCCAGTAGCTTTTTCCTATGTTGTATATGCCTAAGCTGTTCATCTGGTTCCAGTCTGCTTCGTAGTTATTATCTGTATCTTTCAATGTTCCACTATAGATTCCTCCAAACTGCGTTGTATGCATTCCCGCTCCATCGTAATTTGGATTATCTGGTACACTTCCTACGCATCGTGCTACCTCTGCTATTCCGTCATCTTTCTTTCTATATTTTTCCGCTTCTGCATTTAGTGTTGTTATTACACTATTATATATATTTCTACTTGTATTAAAATCACTACTTCCTAATGTATAACTATCTGTTACCGTATCTGCCGTTATTATCTGTATTCCATAACTACTATATTTTTCGTTCTCTGGTCCATACAGTACAATACATTTTTGCTGGGTTCCATTTGCGTCTGTGTACCATACGTATTTTCCTTCACTTAGTGTACTTTCTATTGTTGGTATTCCTTTTGTTATCGCTGTTGCACTTCCTGTCCCTTCGTTTCCTGCTTTATCTTGTACCTTTACTACTAAGTTATACTCTTTTTCTTGTTCCAATCCCTCGTACTTATAGCTATTATTTGTGCTTTTTCCTGCTAATGCTTCGCCTAGGTAATACTGGTATGTTTCTGTTTCTACTAATCCACTTTCTTCTTCTTTTACTTCCACTGTCACTGCTATACTATTACTTGTTACTTCTCCTACTGTTACTTTTACTTCTGGCTTCTTTTCATCTTTTATTGTTGTACTTTTATTTACACTTGCTATACTTCCATCCCATAATCTCGCGTGTACTTCATCTCCGTGATGCAGTCCAGTTACTTTTTCTCCGCTTCTTATTTCTTGCCAGTTTTTTTCTGCTGTTCCGTTTACTTGATATTGCAATGTTTCTCCTGCAGTATTGGCTATTATTACTATTTCTGCTTGTCCGTTACTCCATGTTACTTCTCCAAATTCTATCGTTCCAGACGGTACTTCTATTTCTCCTCCTCCTGCTTCTATTCCTTTTATTTCATTTAACAGGTTTTGTATTAGCTTGTCTTCCTCTCCTGCTGCGTTTGCCATGTTTTGTTTTGCTTCTTGTGCTTTTGTAATAATTCCATTATCTCCTACTAGTGTACTTAGTGTTACTCCTGCTAAGATAATTAGCACTATTACAGTAATTACTAGTGCCACTAGCGTAATTCCTCTTTCTTTTTTCATTTCTTTCCTCCTAAAATTTGTTTCTATTTTCATTTTAGGTTCATTTGCTTAACTGGAATCACACACGCAAAAAAGACAGACTAGTTTTCTTAGTCCATCTTTATATCTCAAACAAACACAGTTTTTCTGTGTTTCTATTTTTTTATCTTTTTTAAACTTTAGCTCTCTCTCTCCAGACTGTCCACCAATTCTTCTGTAAACCTGAATAAAGGTGTGT
>CAKNOI010000014.1 GCA_930990125.1 uncultured Clostridiaceae bacterium
TGCCTATGAACCAATATGGGCAATTGGAACAGGAAAAACCGCAACAGCAGAGGATGCCAATAATGCCATAAAAGAAATTCGTAGAAAAATTGCAGAATTATATGGAGAAGCTGTTTCTTCCCAAGTTATTTTACAATATGGAGGTAGCGTTAAACCAGAAAATGCAAAAGAGTTATTTACGATGTCCGACATTGATGGAGGATTAATAGGAGGCGCTAGCTTAAAAGCAGAAGATTTTGCTAGAATAGTAAACTATGATAAATAAACAAAAAACTACAAAATTTGACAAGGATACATTTTAGACATATAATACAAAAGCAAGATTCAAAAGAAAAAAGTAAAAGAGAAATTATAAGTAAAAAGGATGGTAGGAAAAATAGATGAAAGATAAGCTGACGATGTTAATGATTTTAGATGGATTTGGAGATAATAGCAATAAAGATGGAAATGCTATTGCTATGGCAAATACTCCTAATATAGACAGATTAATGCAAACCAATCCTGTAACACGCATCCATACGAGTGGATTAGATGTAGGGCTTCCAGAAGGACAAATGGGAAATTCGGAAGTAGGGCATACCAATATTGGAGCAGGAAGAATTGTATATCAAGAATTAACCAGAATTACAAAATCCATAGAAGAAGGAGATTTTTTCTCTATTGCAGAGTTTACAGAAGCAATAGAAAATTGTAAAAAATATCATTCTAAATTACACATTATGGGATTAGTATCCGATGGAGGAGTGCATAGCCACAATCGTCATTTATATGCTCTTTTAGAAATGGCTAAAAGAAAAGGTTTTGAAGATGTTTTTGTACATTGTTTCTTAGATGGTAGAGATACTCCACCAGCTTCTGCAGAAGGATATCTTGCCAAACTAGAAGAAAAAATGAAAGAAAAAGAAGTTGGAAAAATTGCAAGCATTTGTGGAAGATTTTACAGCATGGACCGTGATAAAAGATGGGAAAGAGTAAAAAAAGCTTATGATGCTATTGTAAATGGAATAGGTGAAAAAGCCAATACTGCTATTAGTGCAATAGAAAGTTCTTATCAAAAAGAAGTGTTTGACGAATTTGTGGAGCCTACTTTAATTTGTAATGGAGATACTCCTATTGCAACAATAGGCGAACATGACTCTGTTATTTTCTTTAACTTTAGACCAGATAGAGCAAGAGAAATTACAAGAAGTTTAGTAGACGAAGCATTTGATGGATTTGAGACGAAACCATTATCATTATATTTTGTATGCTTTACGGAATATGACAAAACGATTCCTAATGTTCATATTGCTTTCAAACCAACAGAAATAGTAAATACCTTTGGAGAAATTGTAAGTAAGAATGGATTAACACAGCTTAGAATTGCGGAAACAGAAAAATATGCTCATGTAACATTTTTCTTTAATGGTGGTAGAGAACTACAATACGAAGGAGAAGATAGAATTTTGGTGCCATCTCCTAAAGTAGAAACCTATGACTTAAAGCCAGAAATGAGTGCTTATGAAGTAACAGAAAAAGTAGTAGAAGCAATTCAAAAGAAAAAATATGATACCATTATATTAAATTATGCAAATCCAGATATGGTAGGACACACAGGAAATTTAGATGCTGCTATTAAAGCCGTAGAGACCATAGATGAATGTGTAGGAAAAGTAGTAGAAGAAGTAAATAAACAAGAAGGTAGACTAATTATTACAGCAGACCATGGAAATGCAGAGCAAATGATTGACTACAAAACAGGAGAACCACATACTGCACATACTACCAATCCAGTGCCACTTATTTTGGTAGGGGTAGAAGGTGTTAAACTAAAAGAAGGAAGACTTGCCGATTTAGCGCCAACAATGTTAGAATTAATGGGAATAGAAAAACCAGAAGAAATGACAGGGGAAAGTTTAATTGTAAAATAAAAATAAAAGAAGGGATGTTAATGGAAAAAAGCACAAAGATAAAAAAACTATATAAACAAATTCAAGAAAAATTATTCATTCTAATTCCAGAAAAATGGGAAAAGATTTATCTTTATGCTTCCATCCTTGAGCAAGAATCTGGATTGCAAAATGGGGAAATGTTTTTTTACTATTTCCCTAAAGGACTATTAAAACGAAACCCTATTAATGGTTATGAAATTCCATCCCGTTTTAATATTGAAGAAGAAAGGTATATGCATCTAGTAGACTCTTTGTATCATCTTTTAAAAGAATTAAGAGAAGCAATGTTAGAAGAGTACCAAAAGGCATGGAGTAATGTCACTATTTCTATAGAAGGAATACAATTTCAAATAGAATACAGTTACGTAGACTTAGTACATTCTCGTTTTTCTGCATATGATAGGCATATTATCTGGCAATATCTTTATTTACAAATGCCAATGGAAATGTTTAATAAGGAAGAAAGACGAAAAATAGAAAACTACTTAATGTATTCTAAAGAAGAAGCAAAACAAAAAGAAATAGATAGAGAGACTTTTTATTATAAACCTGCTAAGGCAAAAGTAGCGTATTCTAAGAAAGAAAAAATAGAACATAATTCCATCCCAAAACAAGCCTTAGAAATAGAATATGGCAACAAAAGAAAAACAATAAAACTAGAAGAAATAAGTAAGCCTGAGGAAAGTTTCGAACAAAAAGTAGAAAATGCTAGAAAAATAGCAGAAACCAAATTAAAAGAATACGATAAAGGAACTGTTTATGTAGTAAAAGAAGAGAATAAACAAAGTTTTAATCAAATTTTAAATTCTTATCGAATATAACAGAAGTACTATACTTCTGCATATATATTAAGCTATAGTTTAGAAAGGAGCAAAAAAATGATTTATTCAAAAGAAGTAGAAGAAATGTGTAAAGTCCGTAAAGGAGTAGACCATGGACCAGCACCAATTCCAGAAGAAGGAAAATGGGTAAAGTCAAAAGAAATTAAAGATATTTCTGGTTTAACACATGGTATTGGATGGTGTGCACCACAACAAGGAGCTTGCAAATTAACACTAAATGTAAAAGAGGGAATTATTCAAGAAGCTTTAGTAGAAACAATTGGATGCTCTGGAATGACACACTCTGCAGCAATGGCAGGAGAAATTTTAGTAGGTAAAACATTATTAGAAGCATTAAATACAGACCTTGTATGTGATGCTATTAATACTGCAATGCGTGAATTATTTTTACAAATTGTATATGGTAGAACACAATCTGCTTTCTCTGAAGGAGGTTTACCAGTAGGAGCAGGACTAGAAGATTTAGGAAAAGGACATCGTTCTCAAGTGGGAACTATTTATAGTACACTTTCTAAAGGACCTAGATACCTAGAACTTGCAGAAGGATATATAGTAGAAATAGGACTAGATAAAGATGATACCATTATTGGATATAAATATGTAAATTTAGGAAAAATGATGGATAATATCAAAGCTGGAATAGAACCAATGGAAGCCATTGAAAAAGCCAGTGGAACATATGGAAGATTTAACGAGGCAGTGAAAAAAATAGATCCTAGAAAAGAATAAATTACATAAAAATGAGAAATTGTAAATATTAGGAGGTAACAAAATGGCTTTATTTGAAAGTTATGAAAGAAGAATAGATCAAGTACAAAAAGTGTTAAATGACTATGATATCAAAGACTTAGAAGAAGCAAAGAAACTATGCGAGGACAAAGGAATTAATCCAGCTGAGATAGTAAGAGGAATTCAACCAATTTGTTTTGATAATGCATGTTGGGCATATACCGTAGGTGCTGCTATTGCTATCAAAAAAGGATGTAAAAAAGCATCTGATGCAGCAAAAGCAATAGGAGAAGGGTTACAAAGTTTTTGTATACCAGGTTCTGTAGCAGATGACAGAAAAGTAGGATTAGGACATGGTAATTTAGGTGCTATGTTATTATCTGAAGATACAAAATGTTTTGCATTTTTAGCAGGACACGAAAGCTTTGCTGCAGCAGAAGGAGCAATTGGTATTGCAAAATCTGCTAACAAAGTTAGAAAAGAAGCTTTACGAGTTATTTTAAATGGACTTGGAAAAGATGCTGCACAAATTATTTCTAGAATAAATGGATTTACCTATGTAAAAACAGATTTTGACTATTACACAGGAAAACTTACAATTCTAGAAGAAATACCATATTCTGATGGAGAAAGAGCAAAAGTAAAATGCTACGGAGCAAATGATGTAAGAGAAGGTGTAGCAATTATGCACCATGAAAAAGTAGATGTTTCTATTACAGGAAATTCTACTAACCCAACAAGATTCCAACATCCAGTAGCAGGAACATATAAAAAAGAATGTATCGAGCAAGGTAAAAAATATTTCTCTGTAGCTTCTGGTGGAGGAACAGGAAGAACACTTCATCCAGATAATATGGCAGCAGGACCAGCATCTTATGGTATGACAGATACTATGGGAAGAATGCATTCAGATGCACAATTTGCAGGTTCATCTTCTGTACCTGCACACGTAGAAATGATGGGACTTATTGGTATGGGTAACAACCCAATGGTAGGTGCAACAGTAGCTGTAGCAGTTGCAATAGAAGAAGCAATGAAATAACTGGTAATACTGAATTACAATAAAATGTGGTAAATAAATAATAAAGGTGGACATTTCCTAATAATATGGATTTGTCCACCTTTTGTCCACCAAAATATTTTTGCCCACATAGAAGTGTAAAAAAATTAAAGCATTTCTATGTATTTTTGATTGTCTTCTCTAACTTTATCTGTTAATTGATAATAAATCTCTAATGTTACTTTGATATTTTTATGTCCTAACCTCATTTGAACATATTTTAAATCTGCACCATTAGACAACAAAAAAGTAGTATGTTTATATCTTAAAGAATGAAAATCATATTCTTTATAATTTATTCCTTTTTCATAATGTATAACTCTACCAACATGTTGCATTATTCTAGGAGAAAGAAATTCACCATTTTCTCTCATTGTTGCTAATCTTATAGGCTTTCCTTCTAAATAATTTAATTGTCCTTTTTCATTGACTTTTAATTCTTTATAATAAATTCCATATTTTAATTTATTATCATCTTGTTTTTTCTTTTCTCTTTTTAATAATTCAACCATTTTATTACTTAAATCTATATCTCTAACGGAATTATATTTAGGTGGTTTTAAGGTCCAAAATTCTTTTATAAACTGTATTTGATGTTTTAAATGTAAAACCTTCTTTTCAAAATCAACATCATTATCTATATCAACAGCAAAACATTCACCTTGTCTCATTCCACAATGATATCCGAAACACAAAGGTATATAGGCCGTTGTACCTTCAGGAAAACGATTAAAAATTAGTTTAATTTTATCATCTGGAATAATAACTCTTTTTTTAGTTCTACTAGGCGTATCTGGAATTGAATTTTTAGATGGTAGTTTTACATCTGATGCAGGATTAAATGCTAAATATTTTAAAGGAGATACAGCATAACTTAATGAACCATTTATTATACTTTTCATAACTGATAAAGTATTTCTTGAAAAACCTTCATTAAATTTTTTTTTGATAAATTTTTGTATAGTTTCGTGTACTAAAGTATTTATTCTGTATTGACCAAGTTCTGGTTTTATATGTAATCTAATTAATTTTTTATAACTTAATATTGTATCTTCATCTAATTCTAATTCTCCATATTCCTCAATCCATTTATCTAAATAATCAGAATAACTTATTTCAGAAGGCTTAAAAGCAATTCCAGACTTATCATATTCTGCTTTTGCTAATGTACCTGCTTCTAAAGCTTCTTTTTTTGTTGCAAATCCACCTTTTGATAGTTGATTTCTCTTGCCATTTATAGGAGCTGCTTCAAATCTATATTCCCATGTTTTACCTCTTTTACGAGCCGTTATTTGTCCCATAAAAATACCTCCATTTTTCTTAAATTATTTTTATATAAACACTTGAAAAATGAAGGCTTTTTGTATATAATTCAAAAGTAATCACTTTCCAAAGTGGTTATTCCTTGGATAATGTGTGGCTTCCGCAAAAAAGAAACACATTATCCTTCTTTTTGTTTTATATAAGATTGTATATATTATTAAGAACTTGTCCATTTTCATACAAATCTTTATCTGCATATCTCACAGTTTTTAATTGGCCATCTTTTAAGTAAATAATTGCGTTATAAGCATACGACTTAACTCTAAAACCAAGTGTATTTTCTCCATCTAAGCCATCTAGTGAATCATCTCTAGTTAAAGAAAAATTAGAAATTCCACATTGTGATAAAATATTTAAAGTGTTTTCTACGTTTTCTGGTTCCATATAACTTATTAACATATCGTAATTTGCATCGCTTTCATCAGTCGGAGAATTAGTAGCAAAGTTAACGAAATAGACAAATGCAATCACGATAATTATTAAAAGTATGCCTGGTCCTATCCCTGTAATTTTTTGATTCTTCATAATAGAATCCCCCTTTTCTCTTTTATATCTATTTGAAAGCACTAGTGTTATAAACACTAATGACTTTGCCAAGTTTTTGCTTTTAATCTTCATTTTGTGAGTCTTGTGAAGATTTTTTTTTCGTGTATTTTGGTATTTCTGTTAAATCTTTTATATAAATATTTGCTGTTTGTTTACCTAGCTCATTAAGTTTTGAATAATCATCTAGTAAATGAATAGAATAATTACCATATTGTTTTTGTATTTCTTCTTGAATGTTTTGAGAAATGATAATTTTATCTTTATTTAATGAGTTTATTAATTCATTAACTTTTTGTTTAGTATAATTTTGAATTTCCAACATTTTATTGTGTTCATCTGCTGAATGAGGTAAACAGAAATCAAACGATTCTCCTAGAGTTTTATCTATTTTATTTCCAAAAAAATTAGCAGCAATAGATTGAATTATACAGAAAGCCTTTTCAATTTTAGAATTGCTAAAGTTTTCCTTAGAAATTGAATTAATAATTTGGTTGGAAGAGTAATAGTCTAAAACATGTTTAGTAGCTTCTTCCAGTTCTTTTTCTGATAAATGTAAAGCGGCTAGCTTTTCTTCTAAAATTTGTTTTGGATTGTCTATATCTGTATTGCCTAATAAATAATCAGTAGATACACCAAATAAAGTAGATATTTTTTGCAATATTTCTACTGAAGGTAGATTTTTAGATGTTTCATAATTAGCAATATTAGAGCGAGAAATATTTAATTTATTTGCTAGCTCTTCTTGTGAAAGAAAGTGGATTTGTCTTAAATGTTTTAAAATTGTTCCAAAATTCATAGTAAAGCCTCCTTATATAAATGTATTATAGCATATCATTGTTAGTTTAGCAAACTTTTTTGAAAAAAAACAAAAAAAACATTGACAGTCAAACAAACATAATATATAATGTCAGTGAAAGAAACAGAAGGAGGTTAAAATATGAGAAGCAAACTTATAGAATTAAGAAAGAAAAAAGGATATACTCAAAAAGAAATGGCAGATAACCTAAAAATAGCAAGGAGCACATATGCAGGTTATGAATCCGGTAATTTTTATCCATCACTTAGAATAGCTTCTGAAATAAAAAGAATATTAAAATACGGAAAAGACGATCTTTTTTAATACAAAATGTCAGTGAAAGAAACATGAGGAGGATGGTATGAAAAAAAGATTAAGAAATCGTGGAAAATGCGGAAGCCACACAGAAAAAAATAAGAAGAAGGAGGGAGAATAGATGGAAGATGTTTTATATACAGTAGCAGAAACGGCTAAACTGTTAAAAACAAATACTAATTACGTATACGACCTAATCAATAAAGGTTTATTATCTGCCTTAAAATTAGGAAGCTATAAAATAAGAAGAAGTACATTAATGGAATTTTTGGAGAAATTTGAAGGATATGATTTAACTGATGTAAATAATGTCAAAGAATTAACGAAAGGAGAAAAAAAGAATGTTAGCAGTAATTAGTTTAATATTTGTATTTGTAATAGTAGCACAATTAGAAAGTGGAGATATAACGATTGGACAAACTATGTTTTATGGATTTTATGGATTATTTATGTTTTATCATACATCAAAAAAATATTGGAAATATGAAAATAGATAAGGAGGAAATTTTTAAATGGAATATTACGAAATATTATCAGAAGAATGTAGTTATTTGCAAATAGATAAAGAAAGACTTACAAAAATGAAGAATGTCTTAAAAACAATGCAAGACAAATTAAATAGTCTACCAGTAATACATTAAAACAGATATAAAAAAATATTTTGATAGAAGGAGGAAAGAGAAAATGAAACAAGAGTTAACAGGATATGAAAAAATTAAGAACTTAATTTTAGAAATAGACGAATATAGCAACGAATATGAACTTAGAGAATACTTACAAATTATTTTATTTGAGTGTGAAGAACATATAAAAAAGAAAAATCCAATAACAACAACAACACCCAATTGCAATAAATTATTAGATTTTTCAAAAACACATAAATAAATGTTCCATTACTATTTTAGCATAAAAAAAGTAATGAAGCAAGATAAGGAGGGAAAAAACAAAAATGACAAAAGAGGAATGGTTGAAGGAAAGAAAAAAAGGAATAGGACGGTTCGGATGCTGCAGCTATTATTGGGAAAAATCCTTATAAATCAAATGTACAATTGTGGAGAGAAAAAACAGGAAAAGAAGAACCAGAAGATATATCAGATAAACCATACATAAAATACGGAACATTAGCAGAAGAACACCTTAGAGAGCTATTTAAGTTAGATTATCCTGATTTCGAAGTAATACATAAAGAGAATACAATTATAAAACATCCAAAATATGACTTCTTATTTGCTAGCTTAGATGGACAAATAATAGATAAGACAACAGGCGAGATGGGTATTTTAGAAATAAAAACTACAAGCATATTAAAAAGTATGCAGAAGGAAAAATGGAAAGAAAGAATTCCGGAAAATTATTACTGTCAAATATTACATTACTTAAATGTAACTCGGATTTTCATTTGTAATACTTCGTGCAGATTTAAAGTCAACATTCGACGAAATTCCATATCATCAAATAAAAGACTATGTTATTAAGAGAGAAGAAGTAGAAACAGATATAAATTACCTGGAGGAAAAAGAAATAGAATTCTGGAATGAATATGTGGTGAAAGATATAGAACCACCATTATTATTACCAGAGATATAGAAAGAAGGAGAAACAGATGAGTTATTTTGAAGACTATGTGGAAGATGGATTATGTTGTCAATATTGTGGACAAGTAATTGATGGAGAAGAACCTGGTTATCCAAGAAGCTGTGAATTTTGTAGAGGACAAAGTAAGATAGAGAGAAATAAGCAAAGAGTCAAATATGCAATAGAACAATTTAAGAAACACAACATAACATTTATTTTAAAAAATGAAAAAATAGGGCATTTTCACGTAAGGAGAAAAAGAGATAATCAGTTATTTCAATTTTGGGCAGGAACAGGAAAGATTGTAGGAGAAATAGATTCTTCTGCAGATATTAGAGGAATACATAATCTTATTAAAATCTTAGAAGAAGGGATGGAAAATTAAAATGGAAAAGGAAGAATTTATAGAAAGGGAAATAATTAATTTTGAAAATCAAATGGATCCAGAGTGTGCAGCTCAAAGTAAAAGAGAAAATAAAGTTTCAAAGATTGTAGGGATAAAATTTGAAAGCAAACAAGTACCAAAAACCTTTGAGGGAAGAGAATACAGTTATTTTACGACTTTAGACTTAAAAGAAGGCGATATTGTAGAGTGCATAACAAAATTTGGACCAAGTATTGGAATGGTGACAACAATAAATATACCAGAAGAAAAAATTGAGAAAATTAGAGAATATATGAAGAATATTTCCGTTAAATACAATAAAGAATCATATTTGAAAGGTCAAATTGTAGTCGAGGAGGTGGCTAAATAATGAGTTTTGAATTGATTGTAAGTGAAGTACAACCACAAGAAATCTCGATCAAGAATAAGGAAGAGTTAAAAAAAGAATTAGCTGCAAACCTAGAAAAATATAATAAAGTTCTTACAGAGGAAACAGTAAAAGAAGGCTCTAGCGACCGTGCAAAATTAAACAAGCTAATTGATGCTATAGAAACGAAAAGAAAGGAAATTAAAAACTCATGTTTAGAGCCATACAACAATATAGAAAAAGATTTTAAAGAATTAACAAGTTTAATAGGTTCTGTTCGAGACAATCTAGACAAACAAATAAAAAGTTTTGAACAAAAGAAGAAAGATGAGAAGCTAGAATTTATTGTAAAATACTTTAGTGAAAAGGTAAGTATTTATCAAGGACTAATAGACTTTGATTTAATATTTAACGAGAGATGGCTTAATGTTACATATGAATTAGAAAAGGTTTATCAAGATATAGACCATGTTTTTGCAAAAACAAACAACGATTTATTAACAATTAATGCAATGGTAAAGGATGAAAAGTTAAACGAACAAGTTACAGATTATTATTTTAAACACATCAATTTACCTACTTGTTTAGGAGATAGTTTAAAAGAAGCGGAACGAATTCATAAAATCAACGAACAAATGAAACATTTAAAAGAACAAAAAGCAATAATTACAGAAAAAAAGGAAGATCCTAACAAAGTTATCTGTAAAACAATACAACAAGAAGTGGATGATATAGAAACGGAAAAACAGTACGAATTTAGCGTGTTATTAACAGATTCTAAAAAAGTACTATTAAGAACTTTTTTGAAAGAGAATAAAATTCCATACGGCTTTCCAGGAGATGACTTAAAGAAAAAATATAGAAACGAGGTAAATGCGTAATGAGAGATTTGTTTGTTGTTATCTGTAGAATTTTATATGTATTAAATGATTACAATGAATTTTTAGAACTTAAGAATAATTTAAAAAGTATATTAGAAAGAATCCAATATAAAGCTCCAGAAGTGATTTTAAAAGAAAACTGGTGGAAATTAACAGAAGCTATGCTAGTAAATACATTTGTACCGATGCAACAATCAATAGATTATAAAGTAATGAGTATATGGACTATGCGAGAATATAAAAATATAGGAAAAGGAGAAGATTATTAATGAAAAATATCAGTAAACAAGAATTAAAAAAGGCATTATCCGAGAAACCACTTATACAAAGCAACGAGAAAATGGCAATGTTAGAGGGAAAATTTAAACCATTAATTATATCTTTTGGAAGAATATGTGAAGCAATGAAAATGGGAGAGATTCCAAAATCAATTTTAGTAGAAGTAATCAATATAGCATATTCCGATTCTACACAAAAAACTTGCAAAAACTGTGGATATGTTGAAAAGCATGAAAAAGCAAACTTTTGCCCAAAATGTGGGATGAGATTATAGTAGGAGGTAATATAAATGTCTGTTCAAAATAGTTTAGTAAAACAACCAACCAAGAAAAGTTTTAGTAGTTTTTTAACACAGGACGATATAAAAAAGAGAATCTTTGAAATTGTAGGAAGAGATAGTCAAAAGTTTATGACTTCTATACTTTCTGCTGTTACTAACAATTCTACACTACAAGAGTGTGAACCAATGAGCATTTTAAACTGTGCCTTTTTAGGAGAGGGGTTAAAATTAAGTCCTAGTCCTCAATTAGGACAATACTATATGGTACCATTTAACGACTCAAAGAGAAATATAAAAGTAGCACAATTTCAATTGGGGTATAGAGGTTATATTCAGCTGGCAGAAAGAAGCGGATATTATCGTAAAATCAATGTATTAGCAATAAAAGAGGGAGAATTAATTAAATATGATCCATTAACAGAAGAACTAGAAGTAAATCTTATAGAAGATGAGGAATTAAGAGAAGAAACTAAAACAATAGGCTATTATGCAATGTTCGAATATATGAACGGGTTTAGAAAAACCTTGTATTGGTCTAAAAAGAAGATGCTTCTTCATGCGGATAAGTATTCACAATCTTTCAGTTTAAATGCAAAAAAGGGAAAAGAACCTAAATATGATAAGGTATCCTATGAAGATTATATGGCAGGAAAAGTTCCAGAAAGTGAAATGTGGAAATATAGTAGCTTCTGGTACAAGGATTTCGATGGAATGGCATTTAAAACAATGTTAAGACAGTTAATTTCTAAGTGGGGAATAATGTCAATTGATATGCAAGAAGCATATACAAAAGATATGACAGAAATTAAAGAAGATGGAAGTTATGAGTACATAGATAATGTCCAAGAAGAAAACGAAGATAATAAGGGCAATTTTATTGAAACTATGACCATTCCAGAACAGCAAGAGGATAAAACAGAAGTTAAAACAACAAAAGAGAAAAAGCCAAAAAAAGAAGTAACAAATAAAACAACAGACGAGTTTATGGGAAATGAAATGCAACAAACCTTTGCAGATGAATTGGACCCATTAGCTTAGTAAACATAACAGGGTAAGAATACTTCATTTTCTTACCCTTAAATGCAATGCATAAATTATATATGCTTGAAAGGAGACAAAAGAAACATGGCAAGACCAATTAAACAAGGACTAGATTATTTTCCATTGGATGTAAATTTAGACGATAAAATTGAATTATTGGAAGCAGAATGTGGCTTGCAAGGTTTTGCTATTATTATAAAGCTATTCCAGAAAATATACAATCAAGGATATTTTATTAAATGGACAGAAGATGACCAGTTATTGTTTGCTAAAAAAATAAATACGGACTTAACTACAGTAAATTCTGTAATAATGATTGCTCTAAAAAGAGAAATTTTCAATAAAGAAATGTACGAAAACTACAGGATCTTAACAAGTAAAGGTATTCAACGTAGATTCTTTGAAATATGCAAGCAATTAAAGAGAAAAGGCATTGAAGTTAATCCAAAATATCTTTTAATAAAAATTGATGGTATAAATAATCAAAAAGAGGAAGAAAAAGACATAAAAGAAGAGTCAAAAGAAGGACAAGAACAACAGCTAGAAGAAAGACAGGAAATCCAAGAGCCAGAAGAGACAAAAGAAAAAGACGAAAAAATAAACTCGGAGGAAACACCAGTAAATCCGGAGGAAACTCGAATAAACTCTGCATTTAGTACACAAAAGAAAGGAAAAGAAATATAGTAGTAGCAGAAGTAGTAATACAGGAGAAAATATTTCTTCTGCTTCTTCTACTGCTAGTTCAGAAGAACAATCAGATATTTTTGCATATTATAAACAAAAAATTGGTGATTTAAGCGACGATGCAAGAGTTTTATTGCAAGGTTTTATTAACCATGGAATGCAGAATATTGTAATAAAAAAAGCCATTAATGAGGCTATAGATAATAATGCAAAAACCTGGTCATACATAAAAACAATACTGCTAGATTGTGACAACAAAAAAGTTTTTACGGAGGCAGATTTTAATAAGCGACAGCAAGAATACGAGTCGAAAAAGCAAGAAAAACATAGCAAAAACAAAGGGAAAAGTAGCACACAAGAGACAGGATACCAGCACTATGAGCAAAGGGAATATGAAGATTTAGAAGACTTATACGCAAATCTACCGAGAGATAAAAAGTAACGATTACACTTAATAAAAACCGAAGAAAGGGTGAATAAGTTGTGAAATATAAAACTATGAAAGAAGGTTGTTTGTGTTATAAGTGTTATGGTTGTAATGCGGAGGAACTAGAGAACTTTGAAGGAGTTTATGAATGCAATAATTTTGTAAGTGCAAAGAAAACTCCGCAACAATACATAAGTGATATTAAATCAATTTTAGGAATAAAGGAAGGAGAACAACAAAAGATATTATGAAAATACTAGCAATAGATCCACGGAAATGTACAAAGTGCTTATTGTGTTATAGAAAGCAATACATATAAGCCATTAGATTTTGGAAAATATGACAACGAATGGATAAAAGACTATATGAGAAAACAAAGAGAATTGTTTGAAAAAGTGATAATAGAGATGGTTGCATCTTATGGCATGGCTGTAGGAGAAACTGTATTTCAAACTTGTGTTGCAATTGGAATTTTTGAAGAAATAGCAGAAAGTCAAAATATACCTGTAGAGTTTGTCTACAGGAAAGATGAAAAAATAAATTTGTGCAATTCGATGAAGGCAAAGGATAGTAATATTAGACAAGCTTTAATAGACCGCTTCGGAGAGGTGGGAACAAAAAGAAATCCTGGTTGGTTTTATGGATTTAAAAAGGATGTTTGGAGTGCTTATGCTGTTCGGAGTGACCTATATAGACATGCACAGTAGAGGTGAAGAAAAATGTACATAAAAGGAATATGCAGTATTTGTGGAAAAGAAATAACAGAGTATGAACCATGCAGACAGCAGAAAAAGCAAATATATCATAGTAAATGCTTGACTAATATTGAAATGATTAATATAAACAACAAACAAAGGGAGGAAAAATGATGAAAGTAAGAAAAACGATAAAAGAATGGGAAATGGAGACAGGAATAAAGATAAAACATCCGACAGGATTTGGAAAAAGCAACAATAAAAATTATACCTGGAAATATACAGAGGAACAGTTTAGAAGAAGAGCAAGAAAAAGCTTTATAGTTTGTAAGACCGAAAAGGCATTGGAATTTCTGAAAGGATAGGAAGAGGAGGAGCACAAATGAGCTATATGTCAGAGAGAAGCTTAGAAATAAAAGAAAAAGTAAAAAAAACAGTTATAGTGATATTGCTAGTTATAGCGTTTCTGTTACTAGAAATTTCAATAAATATACAGAACAGGAAAGAAGCGGAGGAATCCAATTATATTAATTATTTAGAACAAAAGGTAGAAGGAGGAGAAGTAGAATGATAATAGTAAGTCAAGATAAGGACGTTATAACTATTCTCAACAATATAATAGGGTTGCAAACTAAGGAGTGTATTGCAAATAGTGATGGAGAAAAGGAATATGGAATAGAGGCAATAACTGAAGAAAGAACATGTATGTTAGGATTTTATGAAACAGAAGAAAGAGCAAGAGAAGTACTGAGAGAAATCATAAATGCTTACAAATTTAATCGAAAAGAAGCAGTAGGACAAGTTCAAACAATATATGAAATGCCGAAGGAGTGATTGAGATGAGTAATAAAACAAGCGACAAAAATGTCGCAAATATAGAAATAATAGAAAATTTTATTTTTGAACTAAAAAGTTTTGGATTAAATAAAGATACATTAGAAGTAGCAAATGAATTAGAAAATTTATTATCAGACTACACAAGACAAAAACAAATAAATGAAGAGCATAAAAAACAAAATGCAGAATTAATGAAAGCAATAAATACACTAGAAAAAGAAAAAGGCGATTGGATAAAGGCATATCAAGAAGAAAAAGATAAACAGTTTGACATATTAAGAAACAGCATTAATTGTAAGAGATGAAGAAAAAAAGATATTAAAATTAGCAAAAGAGAAAGGAGAAATAAGATGTATATAATTTATGATATGAAAGATAGCGAACAATGCATAGGTATTTTTGAACAATTAAAAGAAGTTGCTAAGTTTTTTAATACAAGTTCGGCATCAATAAGCTCAAGCATAAGTAGAAAAGAAAAGAGAAACCACAGATATTTAATAGAAAGGGTTAAGATAGATAAAAATGATAGACGAAAAAGAAGAATTAATAACTAATATATTAAATAAATTATTAAATATACTAAATATTCAACAAATAAATAAAATTAAAGAAATATTAATCATAGAAATGAAAGATATAGAAATAAAATACAAAGAAAAATCTTTAATTGTTTCGGGAGATGAAACAAGCCAAGTAATAAAAAAATTTATTGCCTGTAAAAAATTAGCAGGATTAACAGATAGGAGTTTAAAGGCATATTTAAATGAATTAGCTATGTTTTTTAAATTTGTAAATAAAAGCTATAAATCCATTACAACGGATGATATAAGAGTTTATCTCGCAATAGCAAGAAAAAACAACAATGAAATAAGTATAGACAACAAAAGAAGATATTTAAATTCGTTTTTTGATTGGTGTTTTAATGAAGAATTAATTGAAAGAAATCCAGTAAAAAAAATAGATAAAATAAAATCAAAAAAACAAGTGAAAGAGGCTTTTACAGATATCGAAATAGAAAAAATGAGGTGTGTTTTAAATTACGAAAAAATATATGCAAAAAAAGAATATCAAAAAGAAATAAGGCTTAGAAATATAGCAATATTTGAAACGTTGTTATCCACTGGGGTAAGAGTAACGGAATTAATAAGCATAAAAAAAGAGCAAGTAGATAAAGGTCAAGATAGTTTGATTATTTTAGGAAAAGGAAAAAAAGAAAGACCAGTATACCTAAATGCTAGATCAATAATAGCAATAAAAAACTACTTAAAAGAAAGAAAAGATAATAATGAATATTTATTTATTTCACATCCAATAACACATTTAAAAAATAATAAAGATGAAATATCTAATTGTACGCAATCTTGTATAGAATGTATGATTAGAAAATTAGGGAAAAAAGTTGATATAGAAGCTTATCCTCATAAATTTAGAAGAACTGCTGCCACTAATGCAGTAAGAAGAGGAATGCCAATAGAACAAGTACAAAAAATGCTTGGACATGCTACACTTAATACAACTCAAATATATGTAAATGTTTCAGATATGGATGTAAAAATATCACACGAAAAATATTTGAATTAAGAGGTGTCTATGGGAGGAAAAAAGTGGAGTACAGAAGATGAAAATTATTTAATAGATGTATGGCGGAAATTCGACAATTAATGCAATACAAAGACATTTAAATAGAGGAAAAGAAGCAATAAAGATAAAAGCTACGAGATTAGGATTAAAAGGAGCTACAAGCAATTCATATAAATACATAACACCATGTAAAGCGTCAAAAATATTAGGAGTAGACAGACATAAAGTATATAGATGGATAAATAATGGACTTTTAAAAGCAAAATATCAAGCAATATGTAAAGAACGAAAAATGTGGTGTATTGATTTTGAAGATTTTATAGCATTTCTAAAAAAGAATCAAAGCTTATGGGATAGTCAAAGAGTAGAGTTGTATTCTTTGGGATATGAGTATGAGTGGCTTAAGAAAAAAAGATTTGAAGATAGGAGAGAAAAGTGGAAGAAATAATAAAAATAATAACAAACATGTCTGGAAAATATGCACCAACACTTATATTTGATGATTTTGTAAAAATGGTTGCTATATCATTGAGTAATAGCACAGATATTATACACAATAAGGTCTGGGAAAATAGAGAAAGTCAGTATAAAACAATTGTATCAAAATATACAAAGGAAGAATTTCAGAATCTTGTTAAAATACTAACCTTATTAGTTAATCTATTTAATGAAAGGATATATGACTATTTAGGATATATATATATGAAATGTGAAATGGGCAATTCAAGAACGGGGCAATTTTTTACTCCTTTTAATTTATCAGAACTGACAGCTAAATTAAGCATTGACAATATAGAAAAAATAAAACAAACAAATGATATTATTACCTTAAATGAACCAGCTTGTGGTGGAGGAGGATTAATTCTAGCATATTTAAAAATATTAAAAGATAATAATATAAATTACCAAAAAAGAGTAAAGATTATTGCTCAAGACTTAGATTTTAGAAGTGTATATATGACATATATTCAATTAAGTCTAGTTGGAGCAAGAGCCAAAGTAGTTCAGGGAGACACTCTAACTGAACCAGATACAAAAGATAAAAATTGTATATTTTATACTCCAATGTGGAAAGGATTATTATAGGAGGACCAGCAATGACAAATGAAAAAAGAGAAGCAATAGAATATTTAGAAAGACAAATTAGAGTATGCAATGAAAATGCAGAAATATGTGATGATAATAATTTTGATGAGGAAGCAACACACTTAAGAGAAGAGAGCTATATGCTAGACACAGTCTTATCTCTAATAAAAGCACAGCAAGAAGAAATATCAAAATATAAAACATTATATGAAAGAGCTTTATCAGATGTAGTAAAGACAGATAAGCAAATAGACTTAATGGCAGAGATATTTTACAAAAGATTTAAGGCAGAGTTGCTATTAGAATATGGATTTGAAAGTAAAAAAGAAATAAAACAATATTTTGAAAGGAAAGTTGAAGATGTTAAAGATTAAGGATAATGTAGATTTAAAAGAATTAGAAAAGTTTGGGTTTATAAAATATGACTATACACACTTATTAGTTTTAAGAAAAAAAGAACATGATTTTGCTGTAATAGATACGAGAAATAGAAGATATGAAATAGTTGACTTATGTAATTTAACATATAATTTAACTTACGACCTAATCCAAGCTGGTTTAGTAGAAAAGGAGTAGAGTATGGAAGAATATAAATATTTTAATACGGTAGAAATATTAGATTTTTTAGGAATTAAATATGATTTTGAAAATAATGAGGGAAAGCAGTACCCTTTTAAGGACAAGCCTAGCGATATAATATTTAGCTTTGGTTATATAACAATACCAAGAGAAGGAATAGAGAAAATAATACAAAATAAAATATCAGACAAAGACTACCATGGCATATTAAAAGAAATAAAAATGTTAGTACATATACCATTTTACTGTAAAAGAACAAAAAACACAGGAACTATAATTGTTAATGTGACAGTTGGATTCGCTTATGATAAGCAATATAAATACGGGGATATTACAAAGTCTTTACCCGAAGTGTGTTACGCAATAGAAAAGTATGGTAGAAAAACAAACGATTTTTATATCATAAATGATGATAATATAAATGATTTTATGAGTAATTATGTAATGAAAAATCAATGGGGAATTGGTGCCATGGAAGTAGTGTCAAGTCCAAAAGTAGAAATTGATGATAATTTTAAAGAAATAAGAGATGACGAAATGTTTTGAGAATAAAAACAACCACAAAATAAGAAACTTAACAGCTAAAACTAGTACAAGTTAAAATACAAAGGAGGGAATTTTGTTGGAAGATATACAAATTAAAATAGATGCAGAAGGTGCAGTAATTCTTGATAAAATTATATCAGATGCTGTGACCAAAGCAGTAAGAACAATACGTGAAGAAGAAAGAAAGCAATTAATGACCAAGTCTGACATAAGACTGCATAATACAAAAATATTGTTAGAGAATTATAGAAATTTTAAGCAACATTCGCAAAAAAGCATAAAAAGTATTAACCAACTAGTAGAAGAAAAACTTCAAGAAATCTCAAAAGTAAACATAGATATTGATTTTTCACAAAAATGGGACGATATTTATGTTGATAGTATCGTAAAGTCTAGTGCTAAGACTGCTATTATATTAAAACAAATAGATTCATTTATAGAGTATTACGACTTGAAATGTATGAGTTCTAAGAGAGAAGATATTCGCAGAAGAATTAAAGTAATAAAAATGCTGTATATTAATGAAAAAGAAATGACTTACGAAGATATAGCAGAGAAACTTTTCATAAATGTACGAACTGTTGACAATACGAGAAAAGCTGCAACCCGTGAATTATCAGCACTTTTCTTTGGAATTGATGGGGTTAAATTGTATTAAATCTTTCAAAAAGCTTTCCAAAACGTTTCATTGACATTACATTTTGAAGGATTTATAATTGTAATATCAAAAAATGTTTTTTTGGTGGACGCCCTGTTTTTTTCCTTTTCTTATAGTTATCATATATCAGAAACTACAGTTAATCTGTAGTTTTTTATTATAGGTGGTGAAATAAATTATGCCGAGAAAAGAAAGATCACAATATTACCAGGAAAAAATTAAACCTTTTTTAGAAATTATTGCTGCAGATGCTCGAAGAGGTTTAAGTAAAGAAGAAATAGCAAAAAATCTAGGAATGACCGGAAAGACATTGTATTTATATGAAAAGGATTTTGAAGAATTAAGAGAAGCATTAAAAAATGGACGAGAAGAAGCCAGCAAAGTTGTAGAAAATGAACTTTTCAAAAATGCTGTAGGATTTGAGTATATAGACAAAATTGTAACAAATAAGAAAGAAGTGCAATACGATGAAAATGGTAAGAAAATCAGTGAGAAAGTAGAGCCTGTTGTCCTGGAGGTTAAAAAACGTAAACCAGGAGAATTAGGAGCACAGATATTTTGGCTTACAAATAAATTGCCAGAACACTGGAAAAACACACAGAATATTAAACATGAAGGAAACTTGTTAGCAAACAAACTGCCAGATTTATCAAAATTAAGCGTAGAAGAATTAAAACAGCTTACTAAGTTAGGAGATATTTAATGTCTGTAGCAAATAAGCAATATACGGAAGAAGAAATAAAACTGATTAAAAATGCTGCTAAGATAGAATTATCTAGAAGAAGCTTTTTTTATTTTTGTAACACTCTAGCCGATGATTTCTATCTGGAGAACAGGAAATATCTCAAAATTTTATGCAATACTTTGCAAGCTTTATATGAAGAAAGAATTATTAAAATTATTCCAAGCGTTAAATGGAGAATTGTCGGGCAAGAAGAGATAAAACAGTATTCTAATTACCAGGTGTGTAAAAAGCTAATATTAAATATGCCCCCACAACATCGGAAAATCCAGAACATTAGTTAATTTTTGCTGTTGGGTGTTTGGAAAAAATCCAAAAGAAAAAATTATAACCGCTTCTTACAATGATACTGTAGCATCAGATTTTAGTAGGTATACTCGCGATGAAATACAAGCTTCTAAAATAGATCCGTTCATGATTTGTTATTCTGATATATTTCCTAACACACAAATAAAACAAGGAAACGCATCTTTTGAAAAGTGGGCGTTAGAAGGACAACATTTTTCTTACTTAGGAGCTGGTATAGGCGGTTCTGTAACATCAAAAGGTGGAACGATTCTTATTGTTGACGACCCAATAAAAGGTGCAAAAGAAGCTTTTAACGAAAATTATCTAAATTCAAATTGGATATGGTATACCAATACGTTCCGTTCGAGAGTATCTGCTAAGGGCCGGAGAACCAATAGAAATAATCAACATGACTAGATGGTCTGAAAAAGATTTGTGCGGAAGACTATTAAATTCGGAAGAGAAGGACGAATGGTATGTATTAAAACTTGAGGCATATGATGAAAAAACAGACAGAATGTTATGTTCAGATATTTTAAATAAAAAAAGATATATGGCCCAGAAGAGTTTGTTAGACTCTTCTATTTTTAATGCTAACTACCACCAAAGACCTTTAGACTTAAAAGGAAAATTATATACAAGATTTAAAACATATACGCAATATCCGCGAGACGAAGAAGGAAACTTATTATTTGAAAAAATTATAGCATATACAGATACTGCTGACGAAGGAGACGATTACTTATGCACCATTATTGCAGGTTTGTATAATAATGAATTATATGTTTTGGATGTTATCTATACAAAAGAAAGTATGGAAATAACAGAAGGCCTTGTTGCAGAGGCTTTGTTTGAAAATAAAGTAAATGAAGCAAAATTTGAAAGTAATAATGGAGGAAGAGGTTTTGCGAGAAACGTGGAATTTATTTTGTTGCATAATTATTGTAGCAATAAAACTGATATTAACTGGTTCCATCAAACGGAAAATAAAAGAGCAAGAATATTAAGTAATTCTACCTGGGTTATGAAACATATTTATTTTCCGATTAATTGGAATATAAGATGGCCAGAATTTTATGAAGTAATGAATACTTACCAAAGAGAAGGGAAAAACGAACACGACGATGCTCCAGATGCAGTGACAGGATTAGGAGAAATGGTAATAGGAGAAGAAGGAGCTATAGAAGTATTCAAAAAATAAAGAGGTAAATAGATTATGAACTTTGGAGATATAAAGATACCAAAAAAAGAGTTTGATGCAAAATGGTTAGATAAGGCAATAGAAGAAGGTAACGAAGGTCAATATATTGCTTCTGCAATACAAGAACATCAAGAGTTTGTTAAACTAATAGAACAGGCCAATAGATATTATATAGGTTTTAACGATATTCTATGTAAAGAAAAAACAAAAGATAGAGTAGATAGAGTATATGAACAACAAATTACTAATCCATTAAGAACTGCTAACAATCAAGAGCCTCATGGCTTTTATTCTATCACTGTTGATCAAAAAATTTCTTATGGATTTTCCGATAGGATTCTACTAGACAGTAAAAATAAGAAATACAATGAAGAATTAACAAAATTGGCAAATCTACTATATAGTAAAATCGATTACTTGGCTTTATATAGTAGTAACGCTGGTTTTAGCTGGTTATATTATTATATCAATAAAAATGTAGAATTTAAGATACAAGAATATGAAGCAAGTGAGATTATACCTTTTTATGATTATAGTGAAGAAAAGACATTAAAATATATTCTACGATATTTTGAAAATGTAGCTATATTATATAAAATAGAAGGCTATGTCGAATATAGCCTAGATAAACAAGGAATTTACCAAAAAGAAAAGACAATCTTAGGTAAAGAAAAGTTAAACCCGTATATGATGAGAAAAAACATCTTTGGACAACAAAGAAAAGTGGCAGAAAACTGGGGAAGATTGCCGTTTATCCGTTTTAATAACAATATAACAAATACACCAGACTTGTTAAAACTAAAACCTTTTATTGATGCTTACGATATGATAGTAAGTAACTATGTAAATGACGTAGAAGACTTACAGCAGTTAATCTTCGTTTTAATTAATTATGGTGGGCAAGATTTAGAAGAATTTTTGCAGGACCTAAAAAAGTATAAAGCAATCAAAATAAAGCGAAATGGTACAGGACATGATGGAGGAGTCGAAACTTTAAAGGTAGATATACCGGTAGAAGCTAGAATTAAACTTTTGGAAGTAATAGAGCAAAATATTTGGAATATAGGACAAGCAGTAAATCCGAAAGATTTAAGAGAAGCAGGAAAACTAAGTGGAGTCGCAATTCAGCAGCTTTATGGATTACTAGAGCTTAAAACCGGATTAATGATAAAGCAATATTATAACTCAATTGAGGAACTAATAGAAGCTCACAAGTTATACTTAAAAAAGGCCAAAAAACTAGATTATACAGAAGAAAATGTAGAACAAATTTATACTAGAACAATGATTAAAAATGATGCGGAAACTATTGAAAACTGTAAAAATTCTGTAGGCATTGTATCCAACAAAACTATTTTGAAAAATCATCCTTGGGTATCTGATGTGGAGGCGGAAGAAAAGCAGATAAAAAAAGAAGAAGCAGAAGACATGGAATATAACGATACCTTCCAAAAACTAACCAAGGAAGGTGAAAAGAATGAAAAATCTGGACAATGATTATTGGAAAAAAAGAGCTGAAGTGATAGACAAAAAAATATTTGAAAATACAGAAAAGTATATTCAAAATCTCAAAAGTGCATATGAAGAAGCAGAAGCAAATTTACAATTAGAAATAAACGACTTTTATAAAAAATTTGCAGTTAATAACCAAATACCATTAGCAGAGGCTAAAAAAGTTCTTACAGAAAAAGAGTTAAAAGAATTTAAGACATCGCTTAAAAGGTATCAACATTTAGTAGAAAATAATGATAATGATCTATTTTCTATGCTGATAGAGAATATAAGTATAAAACATAGAATTACTAGATTGCAAGGTTTACAATCAAAAATAGAACTGATTTTAAAGCAGATAGAAGAAAAACAAAATGAACTAACCAGAGAAGCTTTGCTAGAGGCAATAACAGAGTCATATTATGAAAACACATATAGTATAGAGAAGGCTACTGGAATCCATACTGACTTTACTTTTTTAGATACAAATAGTATTAATAACATTCTTCAATATGATTGGTCTGGAGTCGTTTTTTCAGAAAGAATATGGAAAAATCAGAATAAATTAAAAGACTCACTAGATGAAGTTTTACGAAAAAATTTCATTCAACGGAAGTAATATTCAACAGCTTTCTAAAGAAATGAGTACAAAACTAGCAAGTTCTTATAAAAACAGCGAAAGACTAATACGAACCGAGGTGAATTTTGTCAATAACTATAGTGCAATAGAGTCTTTTAAAGAGCAAAATATAGAAAAATATCAGTATGAGGCAGTATTAGATTTAAGAACATCAGAAATATGTTCTAATATGGATGGAAAAGTGTTTTTGACAAAGGAAATGGTTGTGGGAGTTAATTGCCCGCCAATGCATCCTAATTGCAGAAGCACTATAGTTCCATACATAGAAGGCATGGAGGAATATCGAAAAGAAAGAGCTGCAAGAAACGTACAAAATGGAAAAACAGAAATGATACCAGGGAATATGACATATAAAGAATGGTATAAAAAGTATGTTGAAGATAATTTTTCAAAAGAAGAGATTGCAATTATGAAAAAGAAAATTGTTAACGCTTCTTCTGACTTAGAAATATATAATAGATATAAAGCAAATGGGATTGACATACCTAAGCCATTTGATAAATTTCAAGAAATGAAGTATAATGATAAAGAAGAATGGCAAAATTTGAAAGATCAATATGAATTAAAAAGACATTATGATATAGCGATAAAGAAAGGAGAACTTTCTTCACTTGTAGATTTTTCTACATATAGAGATGTTGCTGTTCAGATACAGCGTGAATTGGTAGGACTAAAGACTAAGAATTTAATTGAAATAAAATCATACTCAAAACATTTTGTGGATAGAGTGTGTGGAAGCATAAAGCAAAAAAGAAATGGAGTATCAATAGAAGAAATAAAAAACACAATTTTAAATTCTGAAAAATTTAAAGAACATGATAAGAGTATGGTTGTTTATGGAGATAATATTCAGATTTCTATTAATCCTACCACAGGAAATTTAATACAAACTAATCCTAGAATTCGAGGTAAGAAAAATGATAAGGTTAACAGATGAGCAAAAAAAGATTTTAGACAAATATTCAATTGAATATGCAAAATTTGATGAGGTAAATGATTTATTAGATAGTATAAATGATACTATGCTAACTTTTGTAGATAATAATGATGAACCATTACCTCAATTTATAGAGTTAGAAAATTTATATGACTCAATATATAATTCAAACCAATAATTTAGATATAAAGAATAAGTATCGGAAAGGTACTTATTTTTTTATATATTGCTCTTTTTTAGCATTGTTAGAGTAAAAAGAAACAAGACCGCAGGCCAGGAAGGGTAACTGGTAGAAAAAACTAAGTAGGAGGAATTAAGAATGAATGAATTTCTTAAAAACGTTTTATCAAAAGAAACTTACGAAAAGGTTCTTGAAGAGTTTAAAGGTAAGGGAAAGGATGGAAAAGACTTTGAAGTATTACCGAATGATGGAACATATATCCCAAAGAGCAAATTTGATGACATTAATACACAAAAAAATACTTTAGAAACAGAAAGGAATACTTTAAAAGAAGAATTAGACAAAATAAAAAATTCTAGCGAAGATATTACAAAATTGAAAGAGCAAATTACCAATCTTTCTACTACAATTACCGAAAATGATAAAAAACACAAGGAAGAACTACAAGAACAAAAATTAAATAGTGCCTTAAAAATAGCTATTTTAAAGGATGTACAAGATGTGGATATTGTAAGTTCTTTGATTGATAAAACAAAATTAACTTTAGATGAAAATGGTGAAAAAATCACAATGGGATTGACAGAACAAATAGAAAATTTAAAAAAGACAAAACCATTTTTATTTAAAGAAGCACCTGGAGATGAACAAGGAGATTTAGAAGGTGGAGACTTACCACCAGCAAGCAATGGTAAAGCAAAGGAAAAAGAAAATTATTCTTTAGAAGATGCTATTGCCGAAGAAATTAATATTTAAAGAAAGGATGAAATGAACAATGCCAATTACATTAGAAAACGCAAAAAATTTTACACAAAGTAAATTATCAAAAAAGGTAATCGACGAATTTCGACAAGACAAATTATTAGATTTAATGGTGTTTGACGATAATATTGCTACAGTAGGAGGGGGATCCGATTTAGCTTATATTTATGATAGAGTTATTACACCAGGACAAGCTGATTTTAGAGAAATCAACAAAGAATACACACCACAAGAATCTCAAACCAAACAATATACAACAAACTTAAAAATTCTAGGAGGAAGTTTCCAAGTAGACCGTGTCATTCAAAATCACGTAAAAGGTATTACCAATCAAATTTCCTTCCAATTAAACCAAAAAATTAAAGCAACAAAACAAAAGTATGCAGATGCTTTTATAAATGGAGATAGTGGAACAGATTCCAAGTCTTTTGATGGTATTGATAAAGCCTTAACTGGTTCTTCTACAGAATTGGTTCCAGAAGCTGCAATTGATTTAACAGAAACAGGAATAGATACAAACTATAAAAAATTTATGGACTATGTAGACAAATTTTTGGCGGAATTAGATGGTGCTCCGGATCTTTTATTAATGAATAAATACTTAAGAAGTTTGTTTAATGGTATAGCAAGAAGAAGCCATTATTTTACACAAAGTGAAGATTCTTTTGGAAAATCCGTATTAAAATACAATGGAATCATTCTTTATGAAATGACAGAAAAACCAGGAACTAACAATCCTATCATACCAATTAATGCAGAGACAGGAGAAACAAGCCTATATGCTGTAAGACTTGGTTTAGATGGTGTTCACGGAGTTACACCAGATGGAAAAAATATTATCAATACATACTTGCCAGATTTAAAAGAGCCTGGTGCAGTAAAATTAGGAGAGGTAGAGTTCGTAACAGCAGTTGCAATGAAAGCAACTCGTTCTGCAGGTGTTCTTAGAAAAATTAAAGTAAAAAACATTCCACCAGTAGAAGAGGGAGAAGAAGAAAATAGTGGTGTTTAGTAAGGTAATATCCATATTACCTTACTAAAACAAAAAAAGGAGGAATTTATAAAATGGCAATTATCTATAGTCCTAATAAATCTTATAATGGAGAAACAGCATCTGTTCAGTTTAGAAATGGAGTAGGAGAAACAAATAATCCCTATTTAATTAATTATTTAAAGCAAAAAGGTTATACTGTAGAGGAAAAGAAAGATTTAGTAGACAATGAAATAGAAAATTTAAAAAAAAGAGCAAAAGAACTAGGGGTAACCTTTAAGAATAATATTAGTAAAGAAAAATTAAAAGAAAGAGTAGAAGAAGCAGAAAAATTACTCGTTCCATCAAAGCAAGAACCAGTTACACAAACAGAAAAAATAGATACAGAAACAGATAATACCGAAGAAATAGATCCATTTGAAGACAATAATGGTGATGCAAATGACAATCAGTAAAGAAGATTTCAAGATATTTCAATTAAATATATCCGACGAAGTTTTAGACTTTATTATCAATCTTACATCTCGAAAAATAAAAAATTTTTGCTATATTGATACTATACCCGAAGAACTTAAAGAAACACAAATTCAGATGTGTGTTAATGTTATAAAATTGTGTTATTCCAATAATTCTAATAGTAGTGATGATAGCTCTGTAGAAAATGCAAATAAGAACGGCAGAGAAGTAAAAAACATAAAACGTGGAGATACACAAATTGAGTTTAGTTCCAACATAGAAAGTAAGCAAAAAGAACAAGAATTTCTGGCTAATTTAATTAATTCGGATAACTTCCTATTTTCTTACGAAAATGAATTATTAGATTTCCGAAAATTAAGGTGGGATTAGTAATGAAGGAACTCGTAGAAGAAGAAAAAGCAGCACTAGAAACGACATATTATGATACAGTAAACATTTACAGAAATGTGAAAACAGTAGAAGGTAATATTACTAAAATGAAACGTCAAAAGATAAATGAAAAACCAATAGATTGTGCATTATCCTATAAGTCATCTATTGCACCTTCTTTAGACGGGAAAACAAATAATTTAAAAGGCGTAGAGGTTTTATTTCTTTCACATGAAATAAAAAAAGGGGATGAATTGGAAGTTACTACACTAGATGGTGTTATACATCAATTTATTGCTGGATTGCCAAGCTACCATTTATCACATTATGAAGTTCCATTAGAAGTAAGAGAAAGGGCTTAGAAATGGCAAGTAGTAATCAGAGAAGAAATAAAGCTATAATGGATAAATTAATAAAAGACTTGAGTGTTTTTCAGGAAGATTTTGACGAGACAGTCGAATCCATTTTAAATGAAACAACTGCTGTGGCAGAAACCTATGCGAAAGATTTAACACCAGCCGTTACTGGCGATGCCAGAGCAAAATGGAAAACGAAAAAAGCTTATAGAGTTTCCAATGGATTTAGGTCGAGATTATATAATAATTCTGACCACATCGGATATATTAATTATGGACATAGAATGACAAAACATTTCGTACCAGGAATATGGGTTGGAAATACTTTTGAATACAATCCTTTTCTGATGGGAGAAGGTGTTGTTATGGGAAGTAAAACTTCCTATGTTAAAGGTCAATTTATGATGGAAAAGGCTGTTGGGAATGCAGAAAAATTTATGCTTAGAAATGCAGAGAAAAAGATAGAAAATCTAAAAAGGAAGTATGAAAAATGACAGAAACAATTATTAAAGCAATTGCAAACAGTTTAAAAGAACTGTTTCCTAAATTCAATATATATGATGAAGGTATAGAACAAGGTTATGAAGAGCCTTGTTTTTTTATTGAATGGGATTCTGGAGAAAAGCAAAAGATGGTAGGCGGTAGAAGTAAAATAACACCAAGTTTTCGTGTGATTTATTTGCAAGCTTTAGATGAAAAAGATTCTAATAATAAAATCTATGCTGTACAAAGTATATTAGAGCAAAATTTTGAAATGTTGCAGAGTGATAATTGTTTCTTTCGAGCAACCAACATGCAGTTTGAAAAACAAAACAAGGATTTACATTTTACATTTGAAGTAGTGCATTATACGAGAGAAAAGATAGATGGTGTAAAAATGGAAAAAGTAGAAGAAATGGAAATATCGAAGAAATGAGGTTAAATAATGGCTAAAACAATAAAGAAAAAAGAAAGGAAGTTCATTAAAGAACAAATACCACAAATGAATATAAGTTCCATTGAAAAAGACATATTAACAATGAACTGGGGAACTTCTATATTTAAAACAGAAGAAGAAATTAAACAAATTTTAAAAAGAAAGGAGATAAAATAATGTCTGGAGGAATTTGGAATGGCCAAAATAAAATAAGACCAGGAGTATATCAAAACATATACAGTACAGCTATTAAAAACAATAATAGTGATTCAAATGGATTAGTAGCGATTGCTTTAGATTTAAAGTTTGGTAAAGAAAAAGCAATTACCAAAATAGAAAGTGAAACAGATATTTTTAATAAATTAGGATATACACTAGATGAAGCAGATATGCTTCTTATTCGAGAAATGCTAAAAGCTACTAACACAATTCTAATTTATCGTTTAAATAATGGGCAAAAGGCTCAAGGAACAGTAGAAGAAAATAAAACTATTTCTGCTGTTTACGGAGGTTCAAAAGGAAATGACATTTCTGTTGTTATCACAAACAATGTAGAAGACGAAACTAAGTATGATGTTATTACTTATATGAAAAATACAATAGTAGACACGCAGACAATTACGAACTATGAAGAATTTGTAGCAAATGGATTTGTACAAATAACAGGTACTGGAAAAATATCCGAAACTTCCACAACAAAATTAGAAAGTGGTACAGACAATACTTCTCAAAAAGAAGCATATAGCGAATTCTTGCAAGCTTTAGAATTAGAAAATTGTAGCTATATTGCATACTGCGGAACAGATGAGACTACAAAAGCCTTAATAAAAACTTTCTTAAAAAGAATGAATGACGAAGAAGGAGTAAGAATCAAGGCTGTAATGGGAGAATATGCGGCAGATTACGAGAAAATTATCACAATAAAAAATGGTGTTATTTTAGAAGATGGAACTACACTTACGAAAGAGCAATGTGCAGCATATGTAGCAGCACTAAGTGCATCTTCTGATATTACAAAAAGTAATACATTTGAAACATATCCAAACGCAGTAGATTGTAACTCACGCTTGAACAATAGTGATACAGAAAAAGCATTACAGGCTGGAAATATTGTATTTACAAGAAGAAATGATAATTCCGTTGTTATTGAACAAGATATTAATTCTCTAACTACATATACAAAAGAAAAAAATAGAGATTTTTCTAAAAATAGAGTAGTAAGAACTTTGGATATGTTGGCTCAAGAAATAAAAGAACATATTGAACAAAACTATATAGGAAAAATTAATAATAACGAAGATGGAAGAAATATCCTAAGAGCAGATATTATTAATATTGTGAAAGAAAAAGAAGAAAGAGGAGCTGTACAAAACTTTTCAGAAGAAGACGTAACAGTAGAAGCGGGAGATGGAATTGAAAGCGTATTAGTGAATGCTGCAATACAACCAGTAGATTCTATCGAAAAAATTTATATGAACATAGAGGTGAAATAGTAAATGTTAGTAAATGATACCTTAAATGGAAACGAAGGGAAAGGTTTTATTACTATAGATGGAAAAAACAGAGAACTATTTGAACTTATATCTATAGAAGCAAATTTAGAATTAACCGTATCTGAAAGAAAAATCATGGGAAGTAGACTTACCCAAAACAAAGTAACTGGAGGAAAAGGTACAGGAAATATAAAAATGTATTTCAATAATTCGGATTTACTAAAGATAGCGAAAAACTATATTAACACTGGTAAATACCCAGAAATTTCAATCCAAGCTTATGTAGATGATAAAACTAGCTCCGTTGGCAAACAAGAAGTAATCCTTAGAAATGTTATTATTCCAAACTTATTAGTCATTAAGCTAGACTTTGACAGTGAAGATGGTTTACAATTTGAATCTGATTTTTCTTTTGGAAGAATAGATGGATTAAGTTATTTTAAAGAAATTAAACAATAAAGGAGAAGTTAAAATGAGTAGTTTAACAGACTTTTTAAAAGGCAATGTTCGTGAAGTCAAAAATGAAGAAGTTATTGTTAGTAAAAGGTTCGGCCCAGAGAATAATCCTACAAAATGGATTATTAGGCAACTTACCGCTAAGGAAAATAAAAACTTAAGAAGAAAATATACTAAAAGAATAAAGGATAAATTAGGCAGAATTACGGAGGAATTTGATAGCGAAAAATATCAAGAAGACTATATGGTTCGTTCTATTGTTTTTCCAGATTTATCCGACGCAGAATTGCAAAAAAGCTGGGGAGCCCTGGGAGAATATGATTTACTAGAAAAAATGCTTACAGCAGATGAACTTGCAAATTTACAAATAAAAATATCAGGATTTGTAGAAGAAGAAATTGTAGAAGATAGTTTGGAAAATCAAATTGAAGAAGTAAAAAACGTATAAAAGAAGGCAAGGATGCTGAGTTTATGTATGCACATTACGCACTGCATAAGCTAAGAATTTTGCCTTCTACTTTAAGCAAAATGAGTATCCGAGAAAAAGCTTTTATCTATGGAAGTATCTCGGTAAAGTGCGAAGACAGTAAAAAAGAAATGAATCGATTAAAATCTTCTCCTCATGTCGGAAGGAGGAAATAATGGCCAAGAAAATTCAAACAATATTTGAAATACAAGACAAATATTCTAAGACAATGAAAAAAATACTGGAATCCACTTCATCTGCAGAAAAGAAAATCAACAAAGCAAGTTATGCTACCGACAAGTTTAATCAAATGATAAACAAACTAAAACCTCCTAAAGATAATATAGCAAATGGTTTCGATAAAATAAAAGATAGAGCCGATAAAGCAAATTCTTCTTTAGGAAGATTAGTAAAAACGGTGTTATCTTTGGCCACAGTAAAAGTTGGAATGGATGTTATAGATACAACAACACTGACAAATGCAAGATTAGGACTTATGAACTATGGAGGACAGACAGACAAAGAGTTACAATCAGCTATATTTGCTTCTGCTAATAGAGCTAGGTCAGACTATAGTGTAACAGCAGCAAATATTTCTAAATTAGGATTGCTGGCAAAAGATAGTTTCGGAAGCAATCAGGAACTTATTGCTTTCTCAGAACTTTTAAATAAATCTTTTAAAGTGGGAGGAGCAAGCACAGAAGAACAAAATGCAGGTACTTATCAGCTGACACAAGCTATGGCAGCAGGTAAATTGCAAGGTGATGAATTTAGAAGCATTATGGAAAACGCTCCTTTAGTGGCGGATGCTATTGCAAAATACATGGGAAAAAGCAAAGGAGAATTAAAAGAATTATCTTCACAAGGGGTAATTACTGCTGACATTATAAAGAATGCTATGTTTGCTTCTGCTAATGATATTGAAGAAAAGTTTGGTAAAATGCCGAAAACATTTTCCGATTATTTTACAATACTAAAAAATAAAGCTTTGGAAGCATTTTCTCCGGTTTTTGAAAAGATTAGCAATGCAATCAACACTCAAGGTTTCCAAGATTTCATTAATACATTAGTTATAGGAATACAAGTAGCTGCAGAAGCAGTAAATTGGTTAATAGATGCAATAGGTTGGTTAGGTCAAATGCTTGCACCATTTACTCCAATAATACTTTCTGTTGCTGGAGCTTTTCTCGTCTTAACAGCATATACTCATTTAGCGACAGCGGCTAAATGGTTGTTTGGACAAGCACTATCTTTTGTAACAACAAAAGCAGGCTTGACAAAATTGGCAATTTTAGCAATAGTAGCAATACTACTTTATTTATGGTTTACTAATGATACTGTTGCATATGGAATATTGTTTTTATGGGATTCTTTAACAATTGGAGCAATGACATTGGCTTTAGGTGTAAAAACAGCATTTTATGCTATTATTTTAGCAGGCCAGTATTTATGGTTAGGTATGCAAACGGTTGCTCTTGGTGCATTAGGAGCTTGGTACGCTTTTCAAACAGGTTTAGAGACGGTATGTGTTGGTATTCTTTACATTTTTCAAGGTTTATATAATGGCGTAATAGGTATCGTAAATGGTATTATAACGTGTTTAAATCATATTCCAGGAGTAGAAATCGATACAGTAGAATATGGAAATTTTGCAGATAAAGCAATGGATAATATGATTAACAGAGTAGCAAAAAGAAACGAAACTTTACAATCCATGGCAAACGATATGAGCGAAACTATGGCTTCTATCGAAACAAACAGAAATAAATTTGCAGAAGACTTAAGTAGTTCCGCGATAGATATTATTAATAAAACAGCAGAATTAAATTCGACAAGAAATGATAGAGTAAAAAACAGGAATAACTGGATTAATGATTTACAAGAAAAAGCAAATTCAATTGGTGATACAGGAAGTCTAGATTTATCTAGTATTACAAATGGAAAACCAATTCCAACCACATCTACAGGAGGAAAATTGGATTCTGTGGACAATGTAGGAATAGAAGAAGAGGATCTACAATATCTAAAAGATTTTGCAGAGCAAGAGTATATCAATAAATATAGTACAGCAACACTAGCTCCAAACGTAAGTATCAGTTTTGGAGATGTTCACGAAAATGCAGACGTAGAAGCAATCGGTGGAAGAATTGCTCAAATTTTAGAAGAAGAGATTGCAGAAGTAGCAGAGGGGGATTATGAATAATGAATTATGGTTTTTTCTTTGATTATGAAAATGATACAATTCGCCTTCCTGTTAACCCAGAAAAATTCTCTATGAAAATACAGCAAGATAATGAAAAAAAAGAAGTAGTAGGAATAGGAGCAATTAATCTAATTGGAAATGTACAGCTTCAAGAGTTAGAATTTGAAGCAGAATTTCCTTGTCAGCCACAATCTTATATTACAACCAAAAATCAATTTAAAGGTCCATATTTTTATATTAACAAATTCAAAACTATTATGAAAGAGAAAAAGCCACTAAGATTTGTACTTACTAGAAATTATTCAGAAGCAAAAAATTTAGATAATATTTCTATGTTGGTTACTATTGAAAAAATGGATATAGATGAGAAAGCACTGGAAGAAGGAGACTTATATATCAATTTTTCTTTGCTAGAATATAAAAAATATGAATCTAAAACAGTAAATATTGTAATAAAGAAAAAAGAGCATGTAATAAAAAAGGACATTACAACAGTTACAAGACCAGTATCCAAACCTACTCCTAGAACTTATACAGTGGTTTCAGGAGACTCATTATGGGCTATTGCAAGAAAATTTTACGGAAATGGAAGTCAGTATCCAAAAATCTTTAATGCAAATAGGGATAAAATAAAAGAACCTAGTTTGATTTATCCAGGACAAGTTTTTACAATTCCGTAGGAGGCCAACTATGCAAGAGTTTTTAATTCAAAATGTACAAAACAATAAAGTATATGAAGTGAGTGACATAACATCTAACATTAAATTAGAACAAAAATTAAATAATGGATGTTCCAAGCTCACTTTTGATTTAATTAATGATGGGAAAGTATCTATTTCTAACGGCTCTCCAATAAGATTTAAATACAATAATACAGGAATGTTTTTTGGATATATGTTTAAGAAACAAAGAAAAGATAAATACATAAGTAGCATTACTGCATACGACCAACTTAGATATTTAAAAGCAAAAGATACAATGTCATTAACAAATTTGAATATGGCAGGAATTATTCGTAAAATAGCTAATATTTATGGACTTAAAGTAGGAAAGCTAGAAGTATCTAATATTTTACCAGATAGGCTAGAAGATAACAAAACAATGTTAGACATTATTTATACTGCTATTTCAGAAAATTTAAAATTATCTGGAGACAAATATTGTTTTTATGATAAGTTTGGAGAGTTAACGTTAGAAGACATATACAATATGAGAACTAATATATTAATAGGCGACAAGAGCAATTGTACTGGATATGATTTTACGCAAAGTATTGATGATGATACATACAATCAGATAAAATTAGTCTCTGAAAACAAAGATACCAAAAAAAGAGATGTCTATATAACAAAAGATAGTTCGAAAATTGCAACATGGGGGTTGTTACAGTACTACGAAAAATGTAACAATATGAATCACTCGCAATTAATAGATAAAGCTAATACTCTATTAAAGACAAAAAATAGAGAACAATTAAAACTAAAATTAGACAGTCTAGGAATTGAAACAGTCAAACCTGGTACTGGTGTTTTTGTGAAATTAGAAGAAATAAACGATGTGAAAATAAACAATTTCTTTGTGGTAAATCAAGTTACACATACTTTTAATAAAACCTATACCATGTCTTTAGATTTAGATATGCCATCAGCGGAGGTGTTAAAATAATAATGATGATTGAAAGCATAAAGAAAATCATAAAAAACTATTTAAACAATGAAGACTTAGTTAATTTACAATTTGCAACCGTTGTTAGTGTTCAACCTCTGCAAATACAAATTGAAAAGTTAGTCATACCGGAAAGTAAAATTATGGTTCCTAGCTGGTTTTCTAGCGTAAATATACAAATACAGAATAATGATAAATTATTAGTGATAAGGCAACAAGGAGGACAGCTATTTTTTGTTTTTGATAAGCTATAAAGGAGGGGCTACTATGATTACTCCAGAAACAAATATGCAAGAAGATATTGTTGAGGAAGAGTTTTCTGATAAAACATATCAAGTAGATTTTATTAATCAAAAAATAACAGGAATGATAGATGGAATAGAGTCTTTGAAACAAAGTATATCTTTTATTTTGAATACAGAAAGATACGAAAATATAATGTACAGCTGGAACTATGGGGTAGAATTTCAAAATTTAATTGGGAAGGATTACGACTTTATTCTGGGAGATCTTAAAAGGAGAATAGAAGAAGCTTTGTTGCAAGATGATAGAATTATAGCTA